>DATDMX010000227.1:0-3570 GCA_036518575.1 Geobacteraceae bacterium
CTGGTAGGGCTTGGGTGAAGTTGCCATCTCCGCGCCCCAGTGGAAGGAAACCACCACATAATCCACGAGCGGCCGCAGTCGGCCGATATCCTCTACAACAGAGCGGATGGTGCCTGGTGCGGTGCCGGCTCTTTTGGCGCCGGCGTAGAACGCCTTCGGCTCGGTCAGAGAGTAGGCGAGAAACGCCACCTTCTTTCCCCGCACCTGGAGCACGGTTTCGCGACGGGCGGCGGCCAGGTTCGGGCCGGCACCAGCGTAAGGGATTCCTGCCGCATCCAGATGGCGGAGAGTATCCGCAAGTCCGGTGCTGCCGTAGTCGAGCATGTGGTTGTTGGCCAGAGTGAGGATAGAGAAGCCGGCCCGTTTTAAAGCCGTGGCTGCTTGGGGCTCGGCTCGGTAACGATAGTGTTTGGCGCGGTATTCCTCCCCCCCTGTGGAGAGGGGAGCCTCCAGGTTGCCGACGGTCAGGTCGCCGTTTTTCAGAATTGCTGCGGTGGCGGCAAAGGGGTAGTCGTATCCGAAACGCGCAAAGGTCGCCTGGCCACTCCCGGCAAGAAGAATGTCTCCCACGGCGTTGATGACGATGGGCTGACCCTGCCCCACGGCCAAGGCCGGGATGCACAGGAAGGCGAGCGGCAGGATGAGGCGAGCTACCAAAGGCATGTCGGTCCTTTCTTGCTAGGGAGGGGGCACGGACGTCCTGGGGAGATGACGCAAAAAACATTGACTATTGATGCTACTGGTGCTAAAAAATATAACTTTCGCTCGTGAATTGTAAAGGGTCTTTTTTCCATGCTCGACGCCCGCTTTATCCGTGACAATCTGGCCGATGTAGAGGCACGTCTCAAGACGCGCGGGGGAGATGTCGATCTCGGCGGTTTCAGGGAACTGGATGCCCGTCGTCGTGACCTCCTGCAGCAGAGCGAGACTCTGAAGGCCTTGCGCAACAAGGTTTCCGACGAGATCAGCAGGACAAAGGACAAGAGCCAGGTGCAAGGGCAGATTGCCGAGATGCGGGAGGTTTCCCAGCGCATCAAGGCTCTCGACGAGGATTTGCGGATAGTCGAGGAAGAGCTTGAGCGCCTGCTGTTGACGGTTCCCAATATCCCCAGTCCCGCTACGCCGGTCGGCACTTCCGAGGCTGACAACGTAGAGGTAAGGGTCTGGGGGGAGCGTCCCGTTTTCGATTTCACCCCCAAACCCCACTGGGAGATCGGTGAAGCGCTTGGCATTCTCGACTTCGAATGTGGTGCCAAGTTGGCGGGTGCGCGTTTTACTCTTTATCGCGGAATCGGCGCGCGCCTTGAACGCGCACTCATCAATTTCATGCTCGACCTCCACACGGAGCGGCATAAATATGTTGAAATGCTCCCGCCCTTTATGGTAAACAGGGAGAGCATGACCGGCACTGGCCAGTTGCCGAAGTTCGAGGATGACCTCTTCCATCTGGAGGGGGTTGATTATTTTCTGATCCCGACGGCCGAAGTTCCGGTCACAAATATTCACAGGGGTGAGATCCTTCGGGGTGCCGACCTGCCTCTTCGCTACACGGCCTATACGCCTTGTTTTCGTAAAGAAGCTGGGTCGTATGGAAAGGATACTCGGGGGCTCATCCGGCAGCACCAGTTCAACAAGGTCGAGTTGGTCAAGTTTGTGAGGCCGGCCGATTCCTATAGAGAGTTGGAAAAGCTTTTGGCGGATGCCGAAGAGGTGCTCCGCCAGCTTCGTCTTCCCTATCGAGTGGTGGAGCTTTGCAGCGGCGATCTCGGTTTTTCAGCAGCCAAGACCTACGATATCGAGGTGTGGTTGCCGGGACAGGACACCTACCGAGAAATTTCCTCATGCAGTAATTTCGAGGATTTTCAGGCGCGCCGTGCGTCGATCCGCTACCGTGAAGAGGAAAAGACCAAGCCCGAATTTGTCCATACCCTCAATGGTTCAGGACTGGCTGTAGGAAGGACGCTTGTCGCCATCCTCGAGAATTGCCAGCGCAGTGACGGACCGGTTGTGATACCTGAAGTCCTGAGGCCGTACATGGGAGGACAGGAAGTCATCGGTTAGGATTCAGGAGGAATGGCCGAGTGGTTGAAGGCGGCGGTCTTGAAAACCGTTGAACGAAAGTTCCGTGGGTTCGAATCCTACTTCCTCCGCCACACATGACAAGCAGAAGCAGAGGAGAGATGGCCGAGTAGGTCGAAGGCGCTCGCCTGCTAAGCGAGTATACTGGGAAACCGGTATCGAGGGTTCGAATCCCTCTCTCTCCGCCACTATCTAAAGTTAGGTAACCCTGCAAGGGCCTCTTTATCCCTGTGCCGTAAGGAGGAGTTGGTGAAGCACATGAAGAGGGTGCTGGCTGTCGCTTTGTTGGCCCTTACAGTTGCTGCCTGTAGCCAGAAAGAAGAGACGAAACCAGCCGCAGCTCCAGCGTCTCAAGGGCAGGTGGCGAAGAAGGAAGCGGTGGTTGTCATTCCGAACAGCGTTAAAGGCAAGTGGAAAGCCGTAAAAATAGCTGTTACCGACAAGACCACCAACAAGGAAACTGATTACACCGTGGCTATAGGTTCCACCTTCGCCATACCGAACAGTAACCTGGCAATCAAGGTGGAAAATTTCCTTCCTCATTTCGTGATGGAAGGGACCACGCTGACCTCGCAGTCCAATGAACCGAAAAACCCTGCCGCCCAGGTGAGAATCCTGGAGGGGGGTAAGGAAATTTTCAAGGGGTGGCTTTTCACACTCTACCCCACAACCCACGCCTTTCAGCATCCACGGTATGGGTTTGCTCTGGTCGATTTCGTACCGGCCAGTTAGAAAGAATGTGCGCTCGTAGCTCAGCTGGATAGAGCAACGGACTACGAATCCGTAGGTCGGGAGTTCGAATCTCTCCGAGCGCGCCATATTTTCCCGCGATGAAAGACGACTCGTACTGGATGGGGATCGCACTCCGTGAGGCGAAAAAGGCCGGAGACCGGGGGGAGGTCCCCATTGGTGCTGTTGTAGTAAAAGACGGGGTCGTCATCGGTCGTGGTTATAACTTGCGAGAGTCAAAACAGGATCCGGCAGCCCATGCGGAGCTGGTCGCAATTCGCAAGGCTTCAAAAAAGCTTGGCAACTGGCGACTCAGCGGCACTACCCTGTACGTGACGTTGGAGCCCTGCATAATGTGCATGGGGCTCATCCTCCTAGCAAGAATCGACAGGTTGGTCTTCGGTTGCTTTGACCCCAAGGGGGGCGCCGCCGGCTCCCTCTATGACTTTTCCGCTGATCACCGCCTGAACCACCAGGTCCCCCTCACCCAAGGGGTGCGGGAACAAGAGTGCAGTGCGCTTCTGAGCGATTTTTTCAAAGAGTTGCGCAAGCAGAAAGTCAAGAAAAAGAACAAAGAGTAGAGCACGGAGAGATGGCCGAGTGGTCGAAGGCGCCTGACTCGAAATCAGGTATACCCTCCGGGTATCTAGGGTTCGAATCCCTATCTCTCCGCCACCAAAACAACGCTTTACAAAAAATGAACTGTATACTATAGTTCGCCTTCGCGGAGAGATGTCCGAGAGGTTGAAGGAGCACGCCTGG
>DATDMX010000228.1:0-5293 GCA_036518575.1 Geobacteraceae bacterium
GTCGGTAACTGCCACGTGCCCCTCACGCTCAGCCGAAGAAAGAAGGAGATCCCAGTGGCACGGGGAGACGGTCGCGATCTCCGGCTCCACCTTCTGCTCCGCGAGGAGCGCAATCCTCTCCGCCACGTCGCGCTGCCGCCCCCACACGGCAAGGACCCTGCCGTCAGCCAGGGGAAGGGCATCCACCGCGAGATCCTCTTCCTCGATGGCGGTCTCCCCCTTGAGCTCGAACGGTACCACGTCTCTGAGCTTGCGCCGGTCGGCGATGGGGAGGTCCAACTCGCGCAGGAACAGAAGGTCGGTGTGAAGGGCGAGAATGGTCCGCTCCTCACCGGAGACGGCGGCAAGCCCGTCGAGGAGCCGGGGGAGTTCATGCTTTCCCTCCACCGGATGCCGGGCCGCTTCAACGAAGGCGAGTTCGCCGCGTCGGCGCACGAAACGGGCGACGATGGCCTCGTGCCGCAACAGTTGTATCACGAGAAGGTTCATCAGTATTCTCTCCAGTAAAGCACTGCCGGCGTGGTGCCGCTCATGCGTACCACCGCTTCCACGACCCGCCGCGTCTCCCGTACCCTCGCCTCGGAGCGGATGCGGAAGACCGACCCTTTCGTCGTGACGTATGTCTGAAGGCCGATGGCTACCGCTCCCATGCCCGGGACATTCGCGAGGTCCTGCGGATTTTTGAACGGCGTCGTCTTGCGGTATTCGATCACCTGCTCCGCCAGGGAGTCGGTCATGGCCGTCGATCCCACCTGAAGGGAGGCAAGGAGCTCCTTCGGAGCGGTGTTGATGTTTACCGGTGCCGCCGCCATGGTGCTTGAACTCTCGCCGTAGACCGTCACGAACGGAAGGAGTTTCGCCATGACCTCGCCGGTGAACCCCTTGACGAGACCCAGCTCCTCCACGCTGTCGAGCGGCGCATTCCTTGCCGCGTAGGGAGGCTTGAGGGTGACGTAGTAGGAGCTTTCCGCCCCGCCGGGATGGGGTTCGTCGTTCGTATCCACCCAGTCGGCCAAGGCATCCCAGAGATCCGTCGACAACCCCAGCTTCTTCACCAGGGCAACGGCCGTGGCGTAGTAGAAGCCGGCCGAGTCGAGGTCTCCCGTGGCCGGCGCCATCTTGTTCAGGTCGAGTTTGGCGCTCTCCTCCTCGATGGTCACCGTGATCTTCCCCCGCTCGTCTTCCAGGTTGAGCGGCTTGGCCCATTGGTCCGCAAGCGTGGTGTAGTTCGGCTGCAGGGCGAGGTTGAACTTGAGAAGCGCCATGCCGCCATCGACCCCCGACGACGCGAGGATACTCGCCTGCTGGCCGTCGACGAAGTTGTGGGAGAGCGAAGTGTCGACGTAGACCTCGTTCACGAACTCGGCCGACAGGGCAACGAGAAGGGCCGTGACAAGGAGCGTGACGACGAGGGCGAAGCCCCCCTCCCCTCTCAATTCGTCACCCGCGGGGTGGCAAGGGCGACAAAGGCCATGCTCTTATCCCCCTCCCGGACCGTTACGGTGACCCGCACCTGCTTGGGCAGGCCGTTGTTCAGCCGGGCATCCCAGCTTCGCACCCACTTGGAGCCGTCATAGCATTCCACGAGAAAGCTCTCGAGCTCCTCCATCTGCGGATAAACGAGGGGCTGTTTCACGTCGAAATCGAGCACTTTCGCCTGGCGCGTGAGGGCCATGACCTTGTCTTTCGCCACCGGCCGGTACGCCACCGCCATCTGGTCGGAGGATGGAAAAGCCCCGCTCGCCGGCGGCGCAAAGGTCGTCATCGTCAGGGTGGACGCCGGTTTGCCGAAAAAATCCCGGTCCTCCACGACAAAGAAGTAGCGCGGCTTCGCGGGGTCGGCAGGCGACTTGTAGCAGGCGGCAGCGATCTCCCGCCGCAGGGTGTCGACGGTGGTCCTCAGCTCCCGCGATGCCTCCGCCACGGCGTCGGCCCGGTCGCGTCCCGACATGAGGGAAAAGTACGTGCCGTAGAGGGCGGCGGTGAGAAGCGCCAGGAGGGCGATGGCCACCAGCAGCTCCAGAAGCGTGAAGCCCCTATTTCTGGACATACTTGACAAGGGACAGCGTCCTCTTTCCCTCTCCCCAGCTCACCGTGAGGGTGAGACGCACCAGGCCCGGGAGTTCCGTCGGCGCTGTCTCCGTGGTCCAGCTCATCTCGGGCCGCTCGGGGGCAAAGGTTCCCTGAGCTTTTTCCAGGGGGGCGAACCCCGCCTCATCCAGCTTGGCACGTGCCAGGAGGACTGCGTCGGTCTCCTCGCGGCCACGGCTCACGAGATCGAGGTGATAGTTGAACGAGGTAATGACCGTCAGTATCACCCCGGACATGATGGCAAGGGCGATCATCACCTCGAGAAGCGTAAATCCCGCCGCATCACGGCGTCCCGCGCGGGCCTCGCACATCACGGCACCGCCTCCTCGTAGCCGCTCACCACCTTCACCCTGCCCCCCTGGGGAAAGGCAAAGATGGTGTCATAGCGCTCCCCCTTTCCCTTGAGGTGAATGACGAGAAACTCCCCGAGGCCGCCGGGGCCGAAATCCACCGTCACCTCCCCTTCCCCTACCTTGCCGAGACGGGTGAGCTCCACGTCGGCAAGAACGATGCCCGTGTCGAGAAAGCGCCGATTGAGGAAGGCGTCATCGGAGCGCCCCTCTTCGCCGCTTGCGCTCAAAACGCCGACGGTCACGCTGTTGTCGCTCATGTTGAGGTGAAGCCGATAGCGGCTGCCGCTCGTGGCCCCCCGGTCACCGAGATAGCGCAAGAGTGCCGAGAAAGTACGGGCGGAGCTGCGCAGTCGGGCATCCTCGGTCATGGGGAGACGGGGGAAAACGAGTGCCGCCAGCAGCGCGATGATGGCAATGACCACCACCATCTCGATGAGGGTGAAGCCGGCGTTCGCACGTCCTTTCAGCACGTCACTTAATATCCCAGTTGCAGATATCGGCGCTCTTTCCCTCCCCTCCCTTGACGCCGTCGGCGCCGTAGGAGCAGAGATCGTAATCGCCGTGTTCGCCGGGGGAGAGGTAGGTGTAGTCATTGCCCCACGGGTCCTTGGGCACCTTCTTGCTCTCCAGGTATCCCTCGGCCTTGTAGTTCTTGGGTATCTGGCCGGTGGCCGGTTTTTCCACGAGGGACTGGAGACCTTGCTCCGTAGCAGGGTAGACGCCGTTATCGAGCTTGTAGAGCTTCAGGGCCGACTCGATGTTCCTGATCTGTACCTTGGCATCGGCGATCTTGGCATCATCCGAGCGCCCCATGATCTTCGGGCCGACGAGGGCCGCAAGAAGTGCCAGGATGACGATGACCACCATGATTTCGATGAGCGTGAAGCCGCGTTTGTCACGTAGAGTGTGTTTCATGGAACTACCTCCGAAGGATGTGTAGATGGAGGGGCAGGCCCCTGTGCCTGCCCAGAGCGGGCCCCACAGAGGGATGCCCCTACCGTATCAGCTGGTTGAGTTCGAAAATGGGCAGCAGCACGGCAATGACCACCGTGCCGACGGCTACGCCCATGCCGAGGACGAGCAGCGGTTCGAGAAGCGCCATGGAGCGCGCCACCGCCCCCTCGAATTCCTTCTCGTACGCCTTCCCCGCTTTGCCGAGCATGTCCTCCAGGGTTCCCCCCTTCTCCCCCACGGCGATCATGTGGACGAGGAGCGGAGGAAAGAGCGGACTCTTGCCGAGGGCCCCCGAGAGGCTTCCCCCCTCGATCAGCTCCTCCGTCACGCGGCGCAGATACGTGCGGTACTCCCGGTTCACCACCACCTCGCCGATGATCTCCATGGCACGGATGACCGGCACGCCGCTCGCCAGGAGAAGCCCCAGGAGTCGGGCGAAACGGGCAAGGATAAGGCGCTGGATGAGAGGTCCGGCCAGGGGAAGGCGCAGGAGAAAACGGTCCTCCCGGTGCCGCATGGCGTCGGAGCGGCCGTAGCGCCGGTAGAGAAAGACGGCCGCCGCTGCACCCCCGAGGATCGCCCACCAGGCGGCGCGCACGACGTTACTCACCTTGATGAGGACGACGGTGATGAGGGGGAGTGCGGCCTTGCTCTCGGTGAAGACCGTGACGATCTTGGGAATGACGAAGCCCAGGAGAAAAAGCATGACACCGCTTCCCACCACCACCATGAGGAGGGGGTAGGCAAGAGCGGTAGAGATGCGGCTTCGCACTTGGGCCTGGTCTTCGAGGAAATCGGCCACGCTCTCCAGGATCGATTCGAGCGCGCCGCTCGCCTCGCCGGCCGCCACCATGCTCACGTAGCTCTCGTTGAAGACTGCGGGCTCCGCGGCCAGAGCCTTGGCCAGGGCCGAACCTTCCGCCACCCGTTCCCGCACGCGGCCGAGAACCTTTTTGAGCTCACCGGGGCGCTCCTGCTCATAAAGGGTCGCCAGCGCCTCGTAGAGGGGAACGGCTGAACCAACGAGGGTCGCCAGACGCCGCGTCATGAGGGCCAGCTCCGGAAGCGCCACGCGACCGCGGAAGTAGCGGCCGATACCGACCTTGGCCGTTTCCTCCGCCGGGGCAATCTCGCTCGGGTAAAGCCCCTCCTGCTTCAGTCGCAAACGCGCTTCGCGCAGGTTCTCCGCCTCGATGGTCCCCGTCGTTTCTCCTCCTCCGGGGCGGTATGCACTATAGCGGAAGGTCGGCATAGTCTTCCTGGGTTACCCGCAGGACCTCTTCGATGGTGGTGACCCCCGCGGCGGCCTTGGCCAGGCCGTCTTCGCGCAGAGTCCGCATGCCGTGGGCGAGCGCGTACTCCTTGATGGCACCGGCAGGAGCCTGGCGGATGATCATGGAGCAGAGCTCGGCGTCCACGAGGAGAACCTCGTAGATGCCGACCCGCCCGATGGTGCCGAGGTTGAAACACTTCTCGCACCCCCGGCCGCGGTAGAGGAGCGGCGGGAGCGCCACGCCGGCGTATTCGCGCTCGGGACGGTAGCTCTCCTTGCAGTGGGGGCAGATGACCCGGACGAGGCGCTGAGCCACCACGGCCGAGAGGGTGGAGGCCACCATGAACGGCTCGATGCCCATGTCGATGAGGCGGGTGACCGCCGTGGCGGCATCGTTGGTGTGGAGGGTGGAAAGGACGAGGTGCCCGGTGAGGGAGGCCTGCATGGCGATCTCGGCCGTCTCCGCATCCCTGATTTCACCCACCATGATGACGTCCGGGTCCTGGCGCAGGATGGAGCGCAGCCCCTGGGCGAAGGTGAGATCGATCTTGGGATTCACCTGGATCTGGCCCACCCCCTTCAGCTGGTACTCGATGGGGTCCTCGATGGTGATGATGTTCTT
>DATDMX010000229.1:0-2248 GCA_036518575.1 Geobacteraceae bacterium
GGCCGAGTACTTGAGCTCCTCCTCGCTCACCCCGGCGTGGTGTGCCCCGCGCATGAGGCGAAAGGCGAAGTAGGGGGTCACGATGAAGGCGATGAACATGGAGAGGAGCATGGCCATGCTCGCCCCCACCGGGATCGGCCGCATGTACGGCCCCATCAGCCCCCCCACGAACCCCATGGGGAGGATGGAGCAGATGACGGCGAAGGTGGCGAGGACCGTCGGGTTGCCGATATCGTCCACCGCCCTGATGGCCGCATCCAGGGGCTTCATGACGGGGGTGGTGAAGTAGCGGTGAATGTTCTCCACGACGACGATGGCGTCGTCAACGAGGATGCCGATGGAGAAGATGAGGGCGAAGAGCGTGATCCGGTTCAGGGTGTAGCCGATGAGATAGAAGATCAGCATGGTGAGGGCGAGCGTCACCGGTATGGCGATGGCCGCCACGGCACCGGCCCGCCACCCCATGAAGAGGGCGATGAGGATCGTGACCGAGATGGCGGCAAGGAACATGTGGAAGAGAAGCTCGTTGTTCTTCTCCCGTGCCGTCTCGCCATAGTTGCGGGTCACCGTCACCTGGACGTCCGAGGGAATCACTTTCCCCTTGAGGAACTCCACCTTTCTGAGGAGGTCTTCCGCCACCCAGGTGGCGTTAGCCCCCTTGCGCTTGGCCACGGCTATGGTGACGGCCGGGTAATTGCCGGGCTTTATGTCGGACCTTTCGGGCGCCCGCGAAACTCCCATGAAGACATAGTCGTCCGGCTCCTTGAGACTGTCCTCGACGCTGGCCACATCGGCAAGATAGACCGGGCGCCCTTCGTGGACACCCACCACGAGCCGCTTCACCGCCTCCTCGTTGTCGAGGAAGGCGCCCGTGGCAACGATCACCTCACGGTTGCCGCTGGCAAAGGAGCCGGAGGGGAGATCGCTGTTCCCCTTCTGGAGCGCGGCCAGCACCTGCAACGGCGAAAGGCCGCGGCCCGCCAGCCGGGCTGCGTCGAGGGTCACCCGCACCTGGCGCGGCAGACCTCCCTTCAGCTCGGCGTCGGCCACGTTTTCACCCTTCTTCAGCTCGTCGCACACCTCGCGCGCCACCTGGCGCAGTGTGCCGTGATCGTAGCGCGTCGACCAAAGGGTAACGGCGAGAATCGGCACATCGTCGATGGACTTGGGCACGACGAGGGGCTCGCCCGCACCGGCTGGAAGAAGGGGTCGGTTCTCCATCACCTTGTTGTAGAGCTTGACGAGGGAGGCCTCCATGTTCTGGCCAACGAGGAAGCGCACGGTGATCATCCCCATCCCCGGGCGACTCATGGAGTAGACGTACTCCACCCCCTTGATCTCCCACATCTTCGCCTCGAAGGGCTTGACCACCCGCTCCTGCACCTCGAGAGGCGTGGAGCCGGGCAGGGGGAGGTAGATATCCACCATGGGCACGACGATCTGCGGCTCCTCTTCGCGGGGAGTCATCTTTACGGCGAAGAGACCGAGAAGAAGCGCCGCCACCACGATGAGGGGGGTAAGCTTGGAATCTATGAAGGCGCGGGCAACTCTGCCGGCGAAACCGAGATGATTCATTCAAATCTCCTGGACGGAATCACAAACCCTTTCACGGTGCCTTACTCTATCTTTGCCCCGTCGCTGACCTTTTCGCCGCCGGCAGTAACGATACGCTCGCCGGGTGAAAGCCCCGCAAGGATCTCCACCCGGTCTCCGACGCTCCTCCCCGTCTTCACGAGGCGCAGGCGGGCGACATTCTCCTTGTCCACGGCCCACACCGAGGTGAGGCTTCCCCGCTCCATGACGGCCCCTTTCGGCACGAACAATCCCTGCACCGTGCCGACGGGAACCTGGGCCCGGCCGTACATGCCGGAACGGAATCCCTTGCCCTTGAGATCGACCTTCACCGTAAAGGTGCGGCTCGACGGGTCGACGCTCGGCACCACCTCGGTAATCCTACCCTCCCCCGGCGGCATCCCCTCGATCATGATGCGGGCACTCTCTCCCGGACGGACCTTGCCCACAAGCGATTCGGGGGCATCAAGCTCAAGCCGGTAGCTCCCCTCCTCTTCCACGGTCACGAGCGGCATGCCGGGAAACACCGTCATGCCGAACTCCGCTTTTTTAGAGGTGACGATGCCGCTCAGGGGGGCGGTAATTCTCGTGTAGCCCGCCACCGTTGCGGCCGCCTTTGCCCCCTCCCGAACCTGACTGAGGCGAGCCTCGGCCCGGGCAACTCCCTGGGCGGCCA
>DATDMX010000230.1:0-2188 GCA_036518575.1 Geobacteraceae bacterium
GGCCTAAACCCTGTCCGTCCTACGTTATTCTCTTCACGTCCGACAGGGCAAAGTAGAAAGTCGCCCCCACGTCCGGGGCTCCCTCGGCCCACACCCGGCCGCCGTGGCGCTGAATGATCCGTCTCACCGTGGCGAGTCCGATGCCGAATCCCTTGCATACTTCGGCACCGGGGAGGCGCTGGAAGGGGGCGAAAAGCTTCTCCGCATCCGCCATGGCGAAGCCGGCACCGTTGTCCCGCACGAAAAAAACCAGTTGGCCGTCACGTTTCTCGGCGCCGAACTCGATGATCCCTTCGTCCCTCATGCAGGTGAACTTCCAGGCATTGCCGAGAAGGTTGTCCAGGACCACCCGCAGCAGGCCCTCATCCCCGTCCCCCATCACTCCCTCGGCTATCCGCAGGGTGACCCGGCGCTGGGGCTCGGCCAGTCTCAACTGCGCGAGAGCCTCCTGCGCCATGCGAGACAGGTCGACCGTTTCCCGTTGCGGTTCGATGCGGGCCATACGGGAGAAGTTGAGGAGAGCGTCGATGAGCCCGTCCATGCGCAGGGTACCGTCGTACGCCTCCTTGAGGTAGCCGGAGCACTCTGCACTCAGCCCGCCGCCGCACAGCTCCCTGATCGCCTGGCAGTAGCCGTTGATGACGGTCAGCGGCTTGCGCAGGTCGTGGGCCACCGAGTAGTTGAACGCCTCCAGTTCCCTGTTGGCCTCTTCCAGTTGGGCGGCCCGTGCCGCCAGGTCCGTATTGAGCCGCTCGATCTCTTCCTCGGCCCTTTTGCGCTCGGTGATGTCCCTTCTGAGAAGAAGGAACGTCGTCAGGATGAGAGCAAGACCGAGAGCGTTTCCCGCATAGAATACCCGAATGGTGTTTCTGGTACTCTCCTCCTTGGCTGCCTGTCGCCTGCCCAGGTGAGCCATGACCGCTTCCCGGGCATCATTCAACTCCCCATGGATTTCGTCCATGAGGGGTTTGTGCTCGTTAGCCTTCTCCCGTCGGACGGCGGCCAGAAAGCCTCCTCTCGTGCGGATCTTGATGGTTTGCGCTGCTTCGGCCGTCTTGCCCCTGACGAGTTTCTCGATGCGGCGTACGCGGATTTCCTGCGACGGGTGGTTCCTCGTCAGTTCCTTCAGTCGTGCCAGCCGACGGTCGATCTGGCTGAGAGACGCGCGATAGGGGGCGAGAAAATCGTCCTCCCCCGTGACGATAAACACATGCTCTCCGCTGTCCACCTCATTCACGTCGGCGAGAAGACCATCCAGTTCCGTAACCACAGCGTAGGAACGTTCCACCATACGGTCAAAATCGGTCATGGCTGTCACATTGCGGTGGTACAGGTAGCCGATGGCGGCCATTATGACCAGGGCCACCCCGAATCCCACGGTGATAACGGAGTCTTTGTTCAAACTCATCATAACGCCGGCCTTTTCCCGTCGCTTGTGCGCCTTGGAATGGAAACGCGTTCTCCTGCTGTTTGGTGCCTGAGTCCTGTCATATCTCCACCAGTTCGCTTCGAAAACTCCCCTGTGGATGCCCGGCCGTCACCAGCTCTCCCTTGCCCGAGATGCGCGTTATCTTTACGCGGGTGGCATGCCACGCCGCCTGCGGTTCCGACCCCGTGTGCAGGAGCGCCAGAAGTGCAAGTGGGTTGACGCCCCGGCCCCTGGCATAGCGCCCCGCGTCCCGGTGTCCCTGGCCCAGGGGGATGGCCACCATGTCGGGGCGGATCCCGGGATAGAGGAACGCTGGGAGCCGCAGCGACCCTTGGGGGGAGGCGACCTCCACGAGGTCGCCGAAGGCGATCCCGAGTTTGGCGGCGGTGGCGGGGTTGATCTCGATCCAGCTCCCCCAGACCGCGGTGGTCATGGGGTCGGGGAGCTGCTGGAGCCAGGGAAGCGGTGCACCCCGGCCGTCGTGGAACGCCAGGGCGGGGTACACCTGCAGATGGAACGGATAGAGCTTCTCGTCCCCGGCAAAACGGGGCTCTTGCGGTTGTGGCAGGGTGGCGCCCGGTGCCCAGCCATATGCCTCGATTCCGCTTTTGCCCGCCGCGAAGAGTCCTCCCTGGCGCAGGAGTTCGAACCATGTAACCTCGAAATCTTCTCCCCTCGCGGGACCGAGTCGTTTCTTCATGGTGCCTTTCAGCATCTCCGGGTACGACTGGAAGGGGACTGCCGCAGCCCGCGCGGCGC
>DATDMX010000231.1:0-4726 GCA_036518575.1 Geobacteraceae bacterium
CTGCCAGGTCGCCGATCTCGTCGCGGCACGCCACGGCGATCTCCATATTGCGCTCGCCGGCCGAAAAGCGCCGGGCGAGGTTCTGGAGCTCCCGGATCGGCTGCGCCAGTCGCCTGCCGATGAAGCCCGAGACGGCGAGGCCGATGAGGGAGCCCAGGAGAAGGACTCCGCCGAAGAGGAGGGTCATCTTCTTTTTCAGCTGGACTGATGGTTTTTCGAGCATGCCCACGTAGAGGGAACCGATGACGGCTCCGCCGAGATCGAGGATGGGCTCGTAGGCGGTAAAGTACCAGTCCTTGACCACGAAGGCTCGATCCACCCATTTTTCCCGGTTGAGGAGGACGCGGTTGTAGACCTCCTCCGAAAGCCGCGTCCCGATGGCTCTCCCGCCGTCGCCCGTTCGCACGTTGGTGGCGATGCGCAGGTCGTCAAGGAAGATGGTGGCCGTTCCCACATCTTCGCTCTCGAACCGGACCCCTTCGTAGACGATCTTCTTTATCCGATCCACCAGAGCGTTGTTGCCGTTCAGGAGCGCCCCGCCATAGAGGGCGCCCACGATTCGACCGGCAGAGTCCTTCACGGGGGCTGAGGCCACGAGCATCATGCCGGCGTGTTCGGTCTCCTTAAAGGCGGGCCGCGCCCGGGGGGTCGGCACCACCCGGATGGTCGCACGCCGGGCAAGATCGGCTCCTTCACGTGCCAGCTCCTCGGGGTGCATGACCTCGGTCCCGGCCGGCATCCCTCCCGCGAGGGCTTTTGCCACTAGCCGGTCACCGCGGCGACTGTCACCGAAAATGGCAGGGTTACTTGCCCTGAAGAGCACCCGACCGTTGCGGTCGACGGCGGTAAGAATGTCCAGCTGTTCCTTGGCGCGTCGGGCTGAGAGGAGGGCCGCGATGGCCCGGTGGTCGCTCCGGAGGATGGCCTGCGTCGCCGAGGGCGTGTCGGCCGTGAATCTCACCACGTCGCGGATGTGGGCGATTTCGTTGAGGTAGACCTCGCGGGCGGAGTTGAGGTCGACTCTCACCTTGTCCTGGGCCTGACGGACGATGCCGGAATTGATCATGTAGGCGCCGGTGAGGGAGCAGACGACGATGGCCACAAAGAGCGGCACGAGGGCGCCGATGGTGAGTTTTGCCCTTATGGGGAAGCGTAGCGAGAACATGCTGGCTCCGCTCAGTCGTCGTCGGACGCATCGCCGGGGAGTTCGATGGCGTATTCGGCAATCTTGCGGCTCAGCGTCTTGCGGGTGATGCCGAGGGCTTCGGCGGCGCGGGTGCGGTGGAAACCGTTCTTCTTCAGGATCTTCAGGATGTGGGAGCGTTCGACGCTCTCGAGGGAGGTAGCGTCGGTCTCGGTCCGGAGCGAAGGGGTGGCCGCTGCTTTCATCGGCAGGAGCTCGGCCGTCAACTCCGCCCCCTTCGCGAGGATGACGGCCCGCTCAATGACGTTTTCCAGCTCCCGGACGTTCCCTGGCCAGTCGTAGCTCGCCAGGAGGCGCAGGGCCCCGGTCGTGATGCTGCCCACCGTCTTGCGCGTGTGGCGGGCGTACTTGGTCAGGAAGTGCGCGGCAAGGGGGGCGATGTCCTCCTTGCGTTCCCTTAACGGGGGGAGATCGATGCTGATGACGTGGAGCCGGTAGTAGAGGTCCTCGCGGAAACGCCCCTCCCGCACCTCTTTTTCCAGGTCCTTGTTGGTGGCAGCCACGAAGCGCACATCCACCGATTTCGGTTTGGTGGAACCCACAGCCAGAAACTCCCGCTCCTGGATGACTCGCAGAAGCTTGGCCTGGAGAGAGGGGCTGATGTCGCCGATTTCGTCGAGGAAGAGGGTTCCCTTGTGCGCCTCCTCCAAAAGCCCTTTCTGGGAGGCGATCGCACCAGTGAAGGCGCCCCGTACGTGGCCGAAGAGCTGGCTTTCCAGAAGAGTATCGGAGAGGGCGGCGCAGTTCACCGAGAGGAAGCGGCACTCTTTGCGGGGGCTGTTGTGGTGGATGGCGCGGGCGATGAGTTCCTTGCCGGTGCCTGATTCGCCGCGGATGACGATGTTGGCGTCGCTTTCTGCCACCTGGAGGGTGAGCTCGTAGATGGCGCGGAACTTCTCGCTCGCAAAGACGATCTCGCCCGGCGTCGACTGCCGGCGAAGCTCCTCCCTCAGCTCCAGGTTCTCACTGAGGAGAAGCTGCCGCTCCAGGGCTTTTTCGAGAACACCGAGAATCTTCTCCTTGGGAAAGGGCTTGGTGAGATAGTCGTACGCCCCGAGCTTGATCGCCTCCACGGCCGAATCGATGGTGCCGTAGCCGGTCATGATCACCACCGGCAGGGGCGGGCGAAGCTTTCTCACCCGTTTCAGGACTTCGATGCCGTCGGGTTCCGGCATGCGAATATCCTGGAGGAGGAGGTCGGGGCCGCCGTTATCTCCGCTCTCCAAACGCTGCAGCAGGTCAGCGCCGCCCGCGAAGGTCTCGACGCTGAAGCCGTGAGAGCTGAGAATCTTGCGCAGATAGCGGCGCATCCCCTCTTCATCGTCACAAATATATATCTTTCCTCCCTGCACCACTCCACCTCTCAATTCCCCCTTGGGTAGCGCGGGTCATAATGACCCGTGCAGGGGAAAAAACTACCCGCATCAGCCCGCCGTCGATGCTCCCGTCATCCGCCGGACGGGATGTCTTCGGATGGAAAAACAGGGGCTTGTATAATATAAACCGATGTTTTGTAAATTGGAACATGGATTGCTAATGTTTCAGCTGATGATAAAATCATAGCGAAATTAAAAGATAATTTAAACTCAATTTTTAAACATTGTTATTTATATCATACGACAGATTCTGCCGGGGCAATCACGAACAAAACGAGGAGGTAAACTTCATGGGTATTTCACGCAGAGATTTCTTCAAGATCTCAGGGGCCGGGGTGGCGGCGACCACGCTTGGTCTCAACCTCGCACCGGTGGAGGCGAAGGCCGGCGAACTCGCCATCCGCTACGCCAAGGAGACCACGACCATCTGTCCCTACTGTTCGGTGGGGTGCGGGATGATCGTCCACACGCTCAATGGCAGCGTCATTAACATCGAGGGTGACCCGGACCATCCCATCAACGAGGGGGCCCTCTGTCCCAAGGGGGCGTCGGTCGCCCAGTTGCGCGACAACCCGGCCCGGATCACGAAGCCCATGTACCGGGCCGCCGGTGCGAGCGAGTGGCAGACGGTCACCTGGGAATGGGCCATCGAAGAGATCGCCAAGCGGACGAAAAGGACGCGGGACGCCTCCTTTGTTGCAACCTCCAAGATCAAGGTGAAAGAGAAAGTAGGGAACGTGGAGGTGGAAAAGGAGATCGAGGCCGTGGTCAACCGGACCATGGGGATCGCCTCGGTGGGAAGTGCGGCCCTCGATAACGAGGAGTGCTACCTGTATCAAAAATTCCTGAGGGGGTTAGGCTTGGTGTATATCGAACACCAAGCCCGCATTTGACACAGCGCTACTGTTGCGGCTCTGGCAGAGTCGTTCGGACGCGGTGCAATGACGAACCACTGGATCGATTTCAGGAATGCAGACGTAATCCTCATCATGGGGGCGAACCCCGCCGAAAACCACCCGGTCTCCTTCCGCTGGATCATGAAGGCAAAGGACGCCGGCGCCAAGGTGATCTGCGTCGACCCCCGCTTCACCCGGAGTGCGGCCAAGGCCGATCTCTACGCGCCACTGCGCTCGGGGACCGACATCGCTTTCCTCGGCGGGATGATCAACTACATCCTCCAGAACAAACTCTTCTTCGAAGAATACGTAAAGAACTATACCAACGCCTCGTTTCTCGTGAACGCCGACTTCAAGCTGCCGGGCGATCTGAACGGCCTTTTCTCCGGCTACGACCCGAAGAAACGAAGCTATGACCCGAAGGCCTGGGGGTTCCAGAAGGACAAGGACGAGAACCCCCTCAAGGACCCGACGCTTTCCGACCAGAACTGCGTCTTCCAACTCCTGAAGAAGCACTACAGCCGCTATACCCCGGAGCTGGTGTCGAAGATCACCGGCACCCCCGCCGAGACGCTCGTGGAGGCCTACAAGCTCTACGCCTCCACCGGGAAGCCGGACCGGGCCGGTACCTCCCTCTACGCCATGGGGTGGACCCAGCACACGGTGGGGACCCAGAACATTCGGGCCATGTCCATCGTCCAGCTCCTCCTCGGGAACATGGGGGTCGCGGGCGGGGGGATCAACGCCCTGCGCGGCGAGTCCAATGTCCAGGGCTCCACCGACCAGGGGCTTCTCTTCCACATCCTGCCGGGCTACATGCCGGTCCCGTCGGCAGACCTCAAGGACACGGCCGCCTACTGCGCGAAGCACACCCCCAAGACGAAGGACCCGCAGAGCGCCAACTGGTGGCAGAACAGGCCCAAGTACCTCATAAGCTACCTCAAAGCGATCTACGGTGCCAAGGCGACGAAGGAAAACGATTTCGGCTATGCCTGGCTCCCCAAGCTCGACCCGGGGATGAACGGCTCGTGGCTCATGATCTTCGACAACATGATCAAGGGGAAGTGCAAGGGCTTTTTCGCCTGGGGGCAGAACCCCGCCTGCTCCGGCGCCAACTCCACCAAGGTGCGCAACGCCCTCGCCAAGCTCGACTGGATGGTGACGGTGAACCTGTTCGACAACGAGACCGCCTCCTTCTGGAAAGGGCCGGGGATGGAGACGGCCAAGATCAACACCGAGGTCTTCTTCCT
>DATDMX010000232.1:0-3655 GCA_036518575.1 Geobacteraceae bacterium
CCACAAGAAGATCGTTTCACTTAATGAAAGTGGTTATCCAAAAGAACTGAAGGTGCTCGTCGACGGCGACGACTTCGGGCAGTTGGGGGGGGAGAAGAAGAGGTTTCTCCGCCGCATTCCGGCCGATCCGCTCAATCCTCCGAAGCCGGGAGAGGAGCCCAAGTGGGGCCTGCGCTCCTACAAAGACGATCCTGACAGCACCACGTGGGGAGGGGAGGACGTCTACGACGTCTATTCTCTGAGTGAAGACACGGCGATTGACGGCAGCAAATACAAGGACTGGTAATTCCATGCTGAAGAAGCTGTTGCGAAGAGATAAAGGGTTTACCCTCATCGAGCTGATGATTGTCGTCAGCATCATCGGTATTCTTGCCGCCATTGCCGTTCCCAACTACAAGTGGGGGCTCATCAAGGCGAGAGAAGCCGTTCTCAGGGAGACTCTTTACAGCTTTCGTTCCACCATCGACCAATTTTATGCCGATCAAGGAAAATATCCCGATTCCATTCAGGATATGGTCGACAAGAAGTACTTGCGCGATCTTCCCAAGGACCCCTTCACCAATGCCAAGGACTCCTGGGTGGTTATCCCTCCGCAGCCCACAACCGAAGGTGGAGAGGTGAAGGGGGCGGTCTACGATGTGAAGAGCGGCTCCAATCTTGTCGGTACGAATGGTATTCCCTACAACGAGTGGTAGCAGCGGCTATCGCGAGGTTTATTAATGATCCAGCTCCACAATGTTTTTATGTCATATCAGCGTGAGGCCTCGGCGTTGAACGGTGTCACCATCCATGTCCCCAAAGGGGATTTTGTTTTTTTGACCGGTGCCTCCGGAGCCGGCAAGTCTACCCTGTTGAAGCTCCTTTATGGAGCCCTGCAGCCAACGCGTGGTCAGATCGTTGTTGACGGACAGAACGTCACTCGTATGCATCGGTCACAGATCCCCTATCTTCGGCGTTCCATCGGGGTTGTCTTCCAGGATTTCAAGCTTCTCCCCAACCGAACCGTGCTGGAAAATGTGGCAATAACCCTTGAAGTTCTCGGCTGGGGAAGTAAGGAAATCGGCAAGAAGGTTTACCACACCCTGAAGCAGGTGGGGCTGGAGCACAAACTGAACAGCTCCCCCCTGCGACTCTCCGGCGGTGAGCAGCAGCGGGTGGCGCTGGCGCGTGCACTCGTTAACGAGCCGAAGCTTCTTTTGGCGGACGAACCGACCGGCAACCTCGACGATGAGAACAAGGAACAGATTCTCACCATATTCAAAGAGGCAAACATCCGTGGTACCACGGTCGTCGTGGCGACCCACGACCGGCGGTTGATCGACAATAGTTACAAACGCGTGATTGTGCTCGACAAGGGTCACGTCGTGGAGGACCCGCATGTCCCGCACTAAACCGCTTCGGAAGACGACCCAGACCAAAGACGGCTCGAGGGTCAAACCTGGCTATTTTATTGCCCGTGCCCTTGCCAACATCCGCCAGAATCTGTTTGTCAACGTCGTCACCGTGGGGACCATCACGCTGGCACTTCTCCTTATCGCACTCTTCCTTCTCGTCTTTTCGAACATGGAGGGGGTTGCCGACGACTGGAGCAATCGGGTCCAGATTACCACCTATTTCGACCGGGAGATGACGCCGCCGGAGATAGAGGCTCTCAAGGGGAGAATTCAAGCCCTCAATGGTACCGATAAAGTCATCTACGTTTCCAAGGACGAGGCGATGAAGCGGTTCCGGGCGCGCCTGAAAGGGCAGGAATCGCTCCTTGACGGGGTGCAGCCGGACGTGCTGCCGGCATCACTGGAAATTACCCTCAAGAAGGCAAGTCGGACGAGCAATGCAGTGGAGGCATACGCCGCCCGTTTGAAAGGGATTGCGGGGATCAGCGAGGTCCAGTACGGAGCGGAATGGGTGCGCCGTTTCACGACCTTTATGAATTTTATGCGGGTGGTCGGCGCGATTCTCGGCAGCTTTCTGGGGTTTGCGGCACTCTTTATCGTATCAAACACCATCAAGCTTACCATTTATGCCCGTAAGGACGAACTTGAGCTCCTGGGGCTTGTGGGCGCCACCAGGTTTTTCATCAAGGCACCGTTTCTCATCGAAGGGATTCTTCAAGGAGCAGCCGGTTCGTTGCTTGCTATCGTCCTCCTTGTTGGCTGCTACATGGCATTTCTGCACAATACCGGCAATTTCCTCAGTTTCAACCCTGCCAGTATGGGGCTGTCATTTCTTTCCTTGTCTCAGCTGGCCGCCATTTTTTTCGGCGGCGTAGCCCTCGGTTTCCTGGGAAGCCTCACCTCTCTCAAGCGTTTCATCAGTATATAACCCATGATGCAACTGTGTTTCGCCATAATTGCTCTTCTCCTCTTGGTGCCTGACATCGGCCGTGCCGACGTCAAGGATGAGTTGCAGGGGGTAAAGAAGGAAATTAACGAAAAAAAGCTTCTTATCAAGAAGACGACCAAGGTTGAGAACAAGGTCAGCGACGAGATTCAGCAGATAGATAAGAGCTTGCGTGACAAGGAAATGAGCCTGGCAGCTCTCGGGAAACAGCTGGACAGTGTCGAGACCGGCCTCTCGAAGACACGGGGGGAGATCGAAGCAACCAGAACAGAAGTGGAACGGCGCAAGAAACAGATTGCCGAACGTTTGGCAACGCTCTACAAAGCCGGCGAAGTCAGTAATGCGAGGATGTTTTTTTCCTCCGAGTCGTTTCCCGAAATGGTGGAGAATCTCCGCTACACCCAGTCGATCCTGGAAAACGACAGAAGGACCGTTGCCGAGTACAACGCTAGGATCGAGCGGCTCCGCGAGCTGAAGGCGAGTCTGGAGCAGGATCTCGCCCGAAAGGAAAAGATTAAGTCGAACATCGAGGTGAAGAAACAGGAGGTGGCTGAGGAGAAGAAGAAGAAGGCCGCCTATCTCGTAAAGATTCGCCAGGACAAATCGCATTACATCTCTTCCCTGAAAGAGCTCGAGGCCAACGCGAGGAGGCTTCAAGTCATGGTGGAAAGGCTTGAAGCGAGGAGTAGAAAGAGTTATACTAGAAAATCCGATGCCAAATCCGTCGGTGGTGGACCGTCACTTCCGCCACTTTCCGACAAAGGGTTTGGCGGCCAGAGAGGGCGTCTGGCACTCCCGGCAAGGGGAGAGATCGTTACTCGTTTTGGCAGGCATAAGCATCCGGAATTCAACTCCTTCACTGTCAGCAACGGAATTGCCATTGCGGCGTCCGCTGGATCGGATATCCGTTCGGTCTTCGACGGCCAGGTGATTTTTGCCGACTATTTCAAGGGATACGGCAACATGGTCATCGTCGATCACGGCGGTGGCTACTTCAGCCTTTACGCTCACGCCGCCAAGATTCTGAAGAAGGTGGGCGCTTCCGTCCACCGCAACGACGTGGTCGCGAGCGTTGGTGATGTGGATTCGCCCAGGGGGGCTCAGCTCTATTTCGAGATTCGCTACCAGGGAAAGCCAGTCGATCCGGCTCCCTGGTTCAGATAATTAACACGAGAAACTGTTCCGGGAGGCACGATGTTCGGGAATATGAAGCGGAAGAAGATAGCAGTTGCACTAGTTGCGGCTACCATGTTGGCGTTCCTTGCAGCAGGAGGAGTCCGCCGCCTTGGTGCGGCTGAGGGTGGAAACGACTATG
>DATDMX010000233.1:0-2616 GCA_036518575.1 Geobacteraceae bacterium
GATGCCGTGTGTCATCTGCTCCAAGATGATCATCAACGCCGGTGTGAGGAGGATCGTGTACGAAGAGGGGTACCCGGACGAGCTGGCCGCCGAGATGATGGGCGAGTCCGGCGTGGCGGTGGAGCGGTTCGCTGGAGCGGCGGAAGGAGGGACCCGATGAAGTGTCCCTTCTGTTCTTTCCCCGACAGCAAAGTGGTTGACTCCCGCCCCGACAAGGGCGGCGCCACCATTCGCCGGAGGCGGGAGTGCGAGTCGTGTAGCAAGCGCTTCACCACCCACGAACGGGTCGAAGAGGTCCTGCCGCTGGTGCTCAAGAAGGACGACCGCCGCGAGCCATTCGACCGGCTGAAGGTTATTGGCGGCATCCAGAAGGCGTGTGAGAAACGGCCGGTTTCCATTGAGACCATCGAAAGGCTCGTGGACCGACTGGAAACGCGCCTCCAGGAGAGTGGCGAGAAAGAATTGCCCAGCACGGCCATTGGCGAATGGGTGATGAACGAGCTCCACGACATCGACGAGGTGGCCTACGTCCGTTTTGCCTCGGTCTATCGCTCCTTCAAGGACATCAACGAGTTTATGGTGGAGCTCCAGGAGCTGCTGAAGAAATAGGTTTTCCTGAAGCCCTATGAGTGATTTTCACGAACAGATAATGCGGCGAGCCATCGCGCTTGCCCGCAAGGGGGTGGGGAAGACCTCTCCCAATCCGGCCGTCGGGTGCGTAATCATCAAGGACGGGGCCATTGTTGGTGAAGGATGGCACCGTCGTGCCGGTACCCCCCACGCTGAGGTTCATGCCCTGGCGCAGGCTGGTGAGCGGGCACGGGGTGCGGACGTCTACGTGACCCTTGAGCCGTGTGCCCACTACGGCAAGACCCCCCCCTGCGCGGAAGCACTCATCGCCGCTGGCGTCGGACGGGTGTTTGCCGGCATGGTTGATCCCAACCCCAAGGTTTGCGGCAAGGGAGTGGCCATGCTTCGGGAGGCGGGGATCACCGTGACGGCCGGCCTTCTGGAGGAAGAGTGCCGGCTCCTCAACGAGCCGTTCATCAAGCAGATCACCACTGGCCTTCCTTTTGTCACGCTGAAGTGTGCCCTCACCCTGGACGGCAAGATTGCCACGGCAGCCGGGGACTCCCGCTGGATCACCAACGAAAAGTCCCGCCGCCATGTCCACAGAATCAGGGGGATGGTCGACGCTGTGCTCGTGGGGAGCGGCACCGTCCGTGCCGACGACCCGCAGCTCACCTGCCGTATCGCCGGGGGGCGTGACCCTCTGCGCGTGGTGGTTGATTCGACCCTGACTCTGCCTCATTCGGCCCGGATATTTGGCCTCGAATCTGCGGCACCAACCCTTGTTGCCACCGTGTCCACCGACGCCGAGCGCATCGCGCGTCTGGAGCGTCCGGGAGTTGAGGTCCTCTCCTGTGGCGCCCGTGACGGTCGGGTCGACCTGGAAGAGCTGCTGCGCACGCTAGCCCGCCGGGGAATTCAGTCGCTTCTCCTCGAAGGTGGAGGCGTTCTGGCAGGGGAGGCTCTGCGGGTTGGCCTTGTGGACAAGTTCCTTCTTTTCTATGCGCCGAAACTCGTGGGGGGCGATGCTCCGGGGCCCTTTGCCGGGCAGGGGGTGGAGAAAATGGCGGAGGCGTTTCGCCTGAGAAACATGAGCGTGCGGCGGTTCGGGGACGACCTCCTCGTTACCGCCTATCCGGAGGATGCATGTTTACCGGCCTGATCGAAACGGTGGGAGCGGTGGCAAGGATCGAGCGGCGCGGCGGGGCTGCCCTGCTGACGGTGTCGGCCACGCTGCCGGCGGCCGATGTCGCCCTCGGCGACTCCATTGCCGTGAATGGCGCCTGCCTCACGGTGGTCGCCAAAGGGGGCGGAACCTTCACCTTCGACGTCTCACCGGAAACCTGGACGCACACCACCTTCAGGCACCTGACGGCAGGCGCACCCGTGAACCTTGAACGTGCCCTGCGCCTCGGCGATCGCCTGGACGGTCACATCGTCACCGGTCATGTCGACTGCGTGGCGAGCGTTATCGAGCGGCGGGAAACGGATGACAACATCGTCTTCACCTTCCATCTGCCACCCGAGCACGCCCGTCATCTCGTGGCCAAGGGGTCAGTGGCGGTGGACGGTGTGAGCCTCACCGTCAACAGTGTGAGCGATGACGGCTTCAGCGTCAACATCATCCCCCACACCGCTTCCCGAACGACCCTCCACGGGCGACGCCGGGGGGAGAGTGTGAACATCGAGACCGATATCCTCGGCAAGTACGTGGAGCGTCTTGTCCGGGGAGGGGGTGGCGGCGGGACCGGATTGACGCTGGAACTGCTTGCCAAATCGGGTTTTCTGTGAGATAGAAAAGAGTGAATTTTGTGAGGATGGAGAAGAGCCATGCCAGTAGCGAAGATTGAAGACGCAATCGAAGATATCCGCCAAGGGAAGATGGTGATCCTCGTCGATGACGAAGACCGGGAGAACGAGGGTGACCTCACCATGGCCTCGGAAATGGTGACCCCCGAAGCGATCAACTTCATGGCGAAGTACGGCCGCGGCCTGATCTGCCTGACGCTGACGGAAGAGCGCTGCGCGCAGCTCAACCTGCCGATG
>DATDMX010000234.1:0-15606 GCA_036518575.1 Geobacteraceae bacterium
CTGTCAGCGCCTTTCGCAAGATCGACGACGGGCGGTATGCCTTCCTTCTCGAAAGTATCGAGGGCGGGGAAAAATGGGCACGCTACACTTTTCTCGGGGCCTCGCCGTCAGTTGTCATTAGGTCGCGCGGGAAGAGGGTGGAAGTGCTTGCCGGAGGGGAATTGGTGCAGCAGGAGGAAGTCGACGACCCTCTCGCCTTCGTGCGCGACTACCTCGCGTCCTACCGGCCGGTGGAGACTGAAGGTATCCCCCGTTTTTTCGGCGGTGCCGTTGGGTATCTCGGCTACGACATGGTGCGTCACTTCGAGGAGCTTCCCAGCGACAAGCCTGCCGTGATCGGCGCCTGGGACTCCTGCTTCCTCATCACCGACACGCTGCTCATCTTCGATAACGTCCGCCAGAAGATCAAGGTCGTGTCCAACGCCCACGTGGATGAAGGAAGAAATCCGGCAGACGCCTACGAAGAGGCGACCGCCAAGATCGAAGCGATTATCGCCAAGCTGAAGGTGCCGCTTGGCCGCTCACTGCCGGCACCCGCGGCACAGAAGGTCTCCTTTGCTTCCAATGTGAGCCGCGAAGCCTTTGAGGAGTCGGTACGCCGAGCGAAAGAGTACGTGCGGGCGGGGGATATCATTCAGGTGGTTCTCTCCCAGCGGTTTTCGGGATCCCTGTCCGTTGATCCTTTCGATATCTATCGGGTGTTGCGCACGCTCAATCCCTCTCCGTACATGTTCTTCCTGAGACTTGACGAGACGCTCGTCGTGGGAGCGTCGCCTGAGGTGATGGTGCGCAAAGAGGGACATCGGGTGGAGTTGCGCCCCATTGCCGGGACACGGCCCCGCGGGAAGACGGCCGAAGAAGACCGTCGTCTCGAAGAAGAACTCCTGGACGATCCCAAAGAACGGGCGGAGCATGTGATGCTCGTCGACCTGGGGCGAAACGATCTCGGCAGGGTCTGTAACGTCGGCACCGTTCGGGTGTCAGAGCTCATGGTGGTTGAGCGCTACTCTCATGTCATGCACATCGTTTCCAACGTTCAGGGGGAACTTGCCCTGGGTAAGGATGCCTTCGACGTCGTGGCGGCTACCTTTCCCGCCGGCACGCTGTCCGGTGCCCCCAAGGTGAGGGCGATGGAAATCATCGATGAACTGGAGCCGGTGCGGCGGGAAGTTTACGGCGGTGCCGTGGGCTATTTTTCCTTTTCCGGCAACATGGACATGGCCATCGCCATCAGGACTCTCGTCATCAAGGACGGGAAGGTGCACCTTCAGGCAGGGGCCGGTATCGTGGCCGATTCCGACCCTGCAGCCGAATACGAGGAAACCGTCAATAAGGCGATGGCCGTCGTCAAGGCGATCGAAGCAGTGGAGAAGGGGTTGGATTGAACAAGAACGTGTCGTTACTTGTGACACGTCACGCGGGGATAGCATGTTACTGATGATCGACAATTACGACTCTTTCACCTACAACCTGGTGCAGTACTTCGCCGAGTTGGGGGAGG
This sequence comes from Geobacteraceae bacterium, assembly GCA_036518575.1. GTDB lineage: Bacteria > Desulfobacterota > Desulfuromonadia > Geobacterales > Geobacteraceae > DATDMX01. Next base: position 1,502 of record DATDMX010000234.1, read on the forward strand.
ATGTCCATGTATACCGAAATGACGCCATAACCCTCGATGAAATAGCCCGTCTCGCCCCGGCCCGTCTCGTCGTTTCTCCCGGCCCTTGCTCGCCGGAAGAAGCAGGCATCTCGGTGGCAGCCATCAGGGAGTTTGCCGGCAAGATCCCCATCCTTGGCGTCTGCCTCGGCCATCAGTCCATTGGTGCCGCCTTTGGTGGCCGGATTGTCAGAAGCGGTTACCTCATGCACGGCAAGACATCCCCCATTCATCATGACGGGCGTGACCTGTTCGCCGGGTTGCCCAACCCCTTCGACGCCACCCGCTACCACTCCCTCGTGGTGGAATGCGCCACACTCCCCGCCTGCCTGGAGATCACCGCCTGGGTGGAGGAGGGGGAGATCATGGGGCTTCGGCACCGGGAGCTTCCCCTCTGGGGAGTGCAGTTCCATCCCGAATCGATCCTGACCGTCGGCGGCATGGATATCCTGCGAAATTTCCTCGATTTGACGAAATAGCGCGGGAGGACGGGCGACCGTTCTCTTTCGGCGCGTTCATTCATACTCATCATCGGAGATATCATGATCAAGAGAGCCATTGCGAAAGTTGTGGAACAGGAGAATTTGACCGAAGCCGAAATGATCGATGTCATGGACCAGATCATGTCGGGTGGGGCTACCCCGGCCCAGATCGGCTCGTTCATCACGGCGTTGCGGATGAAAGGGGAGACGGTGGAGGAGATCACCGGTGCCGCGAGAGTCATGCGCGACAAGGCCACCCACATCAGGGTCGGGAAGAATGTTGTCGACCTTGACCGCGATGACATCAATATCGACCGGGAAACGATCCTCGATGTCGTTGGTACCGGGGGGGACGGTACCAACACGTTCAACGTCTCAACCACCGTGGCATTCGTGGTGTCCGCCTGCGGGGCAAGGGTGGCGAAACACGGCAACCGCTCGGTTTCCTCCATGTGCGGCAGTGCCGACGTGCTGGAGAAGCTCGGCGTCAATCTCGACGTCACCCCTGCGCAAGTGGAGAGGTGCATCGACGAGATCGGTCTCGGTTTTCTCTTCGCTCCCGCCCTTCACGGTGCCATGAAGCACACCATCGGGCCACGCAAGGAAATCGGCATTCGCACCATTTTCAATATCCTCGGCCCCCTCACGAATCCCGCTGGGGCTGATTGCCAGGTGCTTGGCGTCTACCGGGACGACCTCGTGGAAAAGATTGCGGGTGTGCTCCACAACCTGGGGTGCAAGCACGGCTTCGTCGTTCATGGCGGCGACGGGATGGACGAGATAACCCTTACGACCGAATCGCTCATCGCCGAGGTGACTCCTGCCGGTGTGACGACACGGCGCATTGCCCCCGAGGAGTTCGGCATGACGCGCTGTTCCATGGGGGACCTGCGTGGTGGCGATGCCGCTGCCAATGCCACCATCGTCCGCGGGGTTCTAACCGGAGACAAGGGACCAAAGCGAGACATCGTGCTCCTCAATGCCGCCTATGCCCTCGTTGCGGCAGGGAAAGCGGCGACGCCCGAGGAGGGGATCACGTTGGCTGCCGGGGCGATTGACTCTGGCCGGGCGCTTGCCCAACTGGAGAAACTGGCAGAATTGACTAGCGACTAGCGCTGCGACGGACTCCCGTCGATGCTGCGGAGTGTGGATCGTACATGACTGATACACCGGACGTACTGAAGAAAATCGTTGAATACAAGCGTGAAGAGGTAGCGGCTGCCAAGGCGGCCATACCGTTGGCGGATTTGCAGGCGCGCATTCCCGAACTTGAGGAGCAGCCGCGTGGTTTTGCCCGGGCGCTTGCAACCGCGGCGGCCTCCGGCTGGACGCCCATTATCGCCGAGGTGAAGAAGGGCTCCCCCTCCAAAGGGCTCATCCGGGCGGATTTCGATCCTCTTGATATCGCTGCAACCTACGAAGCCAACGGAGCCACCTGTCTGTCGGTACTCACCGACGAGCATTTCTTTCTCGGCCATCTGAGCTTTCTTTCCCTCATTCGCGAGCAGGTACGGCTGCCGCTTCTGCGCAAAGACTTTATCTTTGATCCGTACCAGATCTATGAGGCTCGGGTCGCGGGGGCGGATGCAATCCTTCTCATCGCTGCCATGCTCGATCTCGATCGCCTGAGGGAGTTTGCCGCCATAGCCCGCGAGCTTGCTCTCGACGTCCTTCTCGAGGTTCACGATGAAGCGGAAATGGAGACGGCTCTGAAGACTGATTGTACCATCATAGGGGTCAATAATCGAAACCTCCGCACCTTCGTCACCGATCTTGCCACCACCGAGCGGCTCGCGCCCATGGTCCCCGAGGGGCGTCTTCTCGTGAGCGAGAGCGGCATCAACTGCCGGGCCGATATCGTGCGGCTGGAGCGGGTTGGAGCCCGTGCCTTCCTCATTGGCGAGTCGCTCATGCGCGAGGCTGACATGGGGGCAAAATTGCAGGAATTGCTGGGGCACGCTGAACCATAATCGATTGTGCAAAGGAGCAACAATGGATACCAAGATAGTGCTCAATGAAACCAGTATCCCGAAGCAGTGGTACAATATAATACCCGACATGCCGGGGCCGCTTCATCCTGTCATCAATCCCCGGACGATGCAGCCGGTCACGCCCGACGACCTCCTGCCAATCTTCCCGCTTTCCCTCATCGAACAGGAGATGTCCCCCCAGCGCTGGATCGACATCCCCGACGAGGTGCGTGATATCTACCGGCTCTGGCGCCCGTCTCCCCTCTACCGTGCCCGAAGGCTGGAACAGGCCCTCGGTACGCCGGCGAAGATCTACTACAAGTTCGAGGGGGTATCCCCGGCAGGCTCTCACAAGCCGAATTCCGCCATCCCCCAGGCATTCTACAACAAACAGGCCGGGATTCGCCGGCTGGCGACGGAGACCGGGGCAGGGCAGTGGGGAAGCTCGCTGGCGCTCGCCTGTTCCATGTTCGGTCTGGAGTGCACGGTCTACATGGTGAAGGTTTCGTGTACCCAGAAGCCGTACCGCAAGAGCATGATGCAGCTTTGGGGGGCGCAGGTGATCCCGTCTCCGTCGGAGTTCACCAATTCCGGCCACGCCATCCTCGCCCACGACCCGGACAATCTGGGAAGTCTCGGTATCGCCATCTCCGAGGCGGTTGAGGATGCGGCAACCCATGCTGACACCAACTATGCTCTTGGGAGCGTGCTCAATCACGTCTGTCTCCATCAGACTGTCATCGGCATCGAGGCGAAGGAGCAATTGCAGATCGCCGGAGACTATCCCGACGTTGTCATTGCCTGCTGCGGCGGCGGTTCGAATTTTGCGGGGCTCTCCTTCCCGTTCCTGGCCGATCGGGCCGCCGGGAAGCAGGTCCGCTGCCTGGCGGTCGAACCTTCGTCGTGCCCGACGCTCACCAAGGGCGTGTACGCCTTCGACTACGGCGATACTGCCAAGGTGGCACCTATCTCCATGATGTACACCCTTGGCCACGATTTCATGCCGCCCGGCATTCATGCGGGGGGACTGCGCTATCACGGGGAATCGCCTCTCGTTTCCCAGCTCTACCATGCCGGGGAAATAGAGGCCAAGGCGTACAAGCAGAACTCCTGCTTCGAAGGCGCAGTTCTCTTCACCCGCGCCGAGGGGATCGTCCCTGCACCCGAGTCGTCCCATGCTGTGCGCGCCGCCATTGACGAGGCAATCCTCGCGAAGGAAGAGGGTCGGGAGAAAACCATTCTCTTCGGCCTTTCCGGTCACGGGCAGCTCGATATGGGGGCTTACGACTCCTATCTCTCCGGGAACCTCGAGGATTACGAGTACCCCGAAGAGAAGATCAGGGCCGCTCTTGAGCGGCTTCCGAAGGTGACAGTGTAAATGTTTGTGCTGCGTTCGGCGTGCTGCAGGTAAAGCCTGACACGCAGCAGGTGAGACCATGGTCCGCGTAAAGATTTGTGGCATAACAAACCTTGCAGATGCCCTCGGTGCCGTCGAAGCGGGCGCCGACGCCCTCGGGTTCGTCTTTTATGAGAAGTCCCCCCGCTCGGTTTTCCCCGAGCAGGCGCAGGCGATCATCAGGGCACTTCCTCCTTTCGTGCAGGCCGTGGGGCTCTTCGTAAACGCCGATATCGGCTTCGTCAATGCGACAAGTAACCGTTGTCGCCTCGACCTCGTGCAACTTCACGGCGACGAAACGCCGGAGTTTTGCGAGCAAGTTGAGCGTCGTGTCATCAAGGCGTTTCGGGTAAAAGACATCATAAGTCTTGACCCGGTGAAAGACTACAGGGTGGCCGGCTATCTCCTCGATGCTTATTCCCCCAGGGAGTACGGCGGGACAGGCCTCACCTTCAACTGGGAGACGGTCAAGCTGGCTGAGAAGTACGGACCGATCATTCTGGCCGGGGGGCTTTCTCCGGACAATGTCCGGCAAGCGGTGGAGACGGTTGCTCCGTATGCGGTCGACGTCTCCACGGGGGTGGAGGCCGCGCCGGGGAAGAAGGACCTTGCCAAGATGAAGGAGTTCGTTCGGTTGGCAAAGGGATGGTAACGATTCCTTTCCTCAATCAATTCGTGGGACCAATGATTCGCAACAACAGGGGAAGAAAGAATGCAATTGCCTGACAAGAAAGGCCACTTCGGCCAGTTCGGCGGCCGCTACGTGCCGGAAACCCTCATGCCCGCCCTTCTTGAACTGGAAAAGGCGTACAACCACTATAAAAACGACCGCGAATTTCGGGAGGAGTTCACCTACTATCTCCGGCAGTACGTGGGGCGGCCCAATCCCCTCTATTTTGCCGAGAAGCTCACCAAGCGGCTCGGTGGTGCGCGCATCTACCTCAAGCGCGAGGATCTGAATCACACCGGGGCCCACAAGATCAACAACACCATCGGCCAAGGGCTTCTCGCCAAGAGGATGGGCAAGACGCGGGTCATCGCCGAAACGGGCGCCGGGCAGCACGGCGTGGCCACGGCTACGGTGGCCGCGCTCCTTGGCATGACCTGCGAGGTGTTCATGGGGGAGGAGGATATCCACCGCCAGTCGCTCAACGTTTTCCGGATGAAGCTTCTGGGGGCTTCGGTGACGCCGGTAACCGCCGGCACGGCCACGTTGAAGGACGCCATGAACGAGGCGCTCCGCAACTGGGTCTCCAATATCTACGATACCTTCTACGTGATTGGCACCACGGCCGGTCCCCATCCCTATCCGATGATGGTTCGGGACTTCCAGTCGATCATCGGCAGGGAGGCACGGCAGCAACACCTGAAGGTGGAAGGCAAGCTTCCGGACTATCTCGTGGCGGCGGTCGGCGGTGGCAGTAACGCCCTCGGCCTGTTCTACCCGTTCATCAAGGACGAAGGCGTCAAGATGGTCGGCGTGGAGGCCGCCGGGTTTGGCATCCCCACCGGGAAGCATGCCGCCCCCCTCTGCGCCGGGAGCGTCGGGGTGCTCCACGGCAACAAGACCTACCTCCTTCAGGATGAGTTCGGTCAGATTGCCAATGCCCATTCAATTTCTGCCGGGCTCGATTATCCCGGTGTCGGTCCCGAGCACGCCTGGTTGAAAGAGAGCGGCAGGGCCCAGTACGTGTCGGTCACCGACGACGAGGCCCTGGAAGGTTTCAAGATTCTCACTTTGGAAGAGGGTATCCTGCCGGCGCTGGAATCGTCTCATGCCATTGCCCATGTGGTGCGGCTTGCCCCCACGTTGTCTCCCGGGCAGTCCATCGTCGTCTGTCTTTCCGGTCGGGGCGACAAGGACATTCATACCGTTGCCGAGGCGATGGGTGTTCAATTGACGGCGTAAATCGTTTGCTAGACCATTCGGTGCGGGTGTAATATGTTGAAATATAATAAAAAAGCTTTTTTGTTGCTTGACAACTAGCCTGCCCGCGGGTATAAGTTACTGCACTGAAAAAAGGGACCGTAAGGTCCCTTTGCATTTCTGGGCACCGAAAGTTGTCGTTTTGGCTTGTTGTGTTATTGCGAATGCGGAGTGTTATCAACTTATTGTCATGGAGAAGCTGTTGTTCGTCAGGAGGGACCACGCAGACTTCTACATCAAGAAAAGGAGGAATAGCCGGAAGCGCCACCACTGAATCCCGAACTGCGGGACCTCCGGCAAAGCTGAGAGAACTTCCCAAAAAACATTATGAGAAAACTACTTATGATTATGGCAGCAATGTTGCTCCTCGGAGTCTCGTGCGACCAATCCCATCTGCGCCAGGCGCAGCAGCAGGCCACAGCCGGGGATTCGGAGCTCGACAGAGAAATTCGTCGGGTAATGGAGAAGGGGATCAACCTCGATGAGAGAAAACGGCAGGTACCGGCCATCGCGGCAGCCTTCGCGCGCCGTACCGATCCGCAACGTGCCCGCTGGCTGGCCGCTCTCTGTTACCTGAAAACACTTGGCACCACCTTCATGCCCCTCGATATTGCCGAGATCGCCTTGGCGGAAACCGGCTCCCACGGCCTTTCCGGCAAAGCCGTATCACCTAAGGGGGCTCTGGGGGTATGGCAGCTTATGCCGCAGCGGGCCAAGAGCCATGGTTACTCGCCGGAAGACATGGAAAATGACGAGAAATGTGCCGAAGCGGCTGTCCGCGAACTGAACAGCAAGCTGGCGATGGCAAAGGGGAATCTCATCAGGGCGAAGAAATTCTACTGCGGCGTCGGCCCGGAGGCTGATGCCTATGAGTTGAAGAGACGGCAGTTCAGGAGGGAAATCCTTGACGAACTGGCAAAACTCATACCGCAGTCAGCCCGAATTCCCGCCGGTACAGGATCTTCATGACGCTCACCGCGAAACGCTTCCTTTGATAGAGAGACGAGTCCCTTCCGGGCTCGTCTTTTTTTATGGCAGGATTCGATTATACTTTCCCTTGACTTGTTGGAAGAGGCGGCTCTTCTCCTTCGGGTTTCACATCATTTCTACGCAAGGAGGTGTCACATGGAAAAGAAACCCTACGTGGACCAAGCAGTATGCATTAGCTGTGAGTTATGCGTCAATACGGTGCCGGAGGTTTTTCGGATGAGCAGCGACGGCGTGGCGGAAGTCTATGACCCTGCCGGTGCTCCCGAGGAGAGGATACAGGAGGCCGTCGATAACTGTCCGGTTGCCTGTATCCATTGGGAATAAATGCGTGCCGAGTGGGGAAGGGGCATCGCGACGTGCATCGATTCCCCTTCTCCCCCTTCTATGTTGAATAGTTTTTCCTGAAATGCTACCCTCATAACTATCGTCCCACGTTTTGTCTCCACGAGGAAAAATGTCTTTCTTGCCGATTAACCGGGCTCAGGCCCTTGAGCGCGGCTGGCATGAGCTCGATGTCGTCTTTGTCACTGGTGACGCTTATGTCGATCATCCTGCCTTCGGAGTCCCCCTCCTTGCCCGTTTTCTTGAGGCCCACGGTTTTCGGGTCGGCATCATAGCCCAACCTGACTGGCGCAGCGGGGAAGCTTTCACCGTTTTTGGCCGTCCACGGCTCTTTTTTGCCGTTTCGGCCGGGGCCATGGATTCCATGGTTGCCCATTACACACCGGCACGCAAGTTGCGCCACGACGATGCCTACACGCCCGGCAATCACCACGGGGCCAGGCCGAACCGTGCTACGATAGTGTACACGTCTCGACTCAAAGAGGCTTTTCGGGATGTCCCTGTCGTCATCGGCGGTATCGAGGCGTCTTTGCGCCGCTTCGCCCATTACGACTTCTGGGAAGACAAGGTGCGCCGCTCTCTTCTCTTTGATGCCAAAGCCGACATCCTCGTCTACGGAATGGGGGAACATCCCCTCCTTGAGCTTGCGCAGAGACTTCGCAAGGGAGAGCCTTTGCGAGACATCGTGGATGTGAGGGGAACCGCCTACGTGTGCAGGGGGGGATTCGAAGCCGTTCCTCACGTTATGCTCCCCTCCTGGGAAGAGGTGGCCGCGGATAAGAGGAAGTACGCCGAAGCTTTTCGGGTCGTCTCGCGGGAATTGAATCCCCACTCGGGCCGGTTCATTGTCCAGCAACACGGGGATCGCTTCCTCGTCTGCAACCCGCCGGCTCTTCCTCTCTCCGAAAGTGAGTTGGACGGAGTTTATTCCCTTCCCTTTACCAAGCTCCCCCATCCGTCATACCGGCAGCAGATCCCTGCTTTTGAACAGATCAAGAGCTCCATTACCCTTCACCGCGGCTGTTTTGGGGGCTGTTCCTTCTGTGCCATCACCCATCATCAGGGAAAGATTATCCAATCGAGAAGCATCGCTTCTGTCGTGAGAGAAGTTGAAGCGTTGGGTGGTCTGAAGTGGTTTCGCGGCACGGTGAGCGACCTTGGGGGGCCCACTGCCAACATGTACGGTTGTGGGTGCGATAGCCCGGAGGCTCTCGTAGAATGTCGGAGAGACAGCTGTCTCTACCCCCGGCCGTGCAAGAACCTACGCATGTCTGACAAGCGAGCGGTGGAGCTCTTGAGACAAGTTAGGAGGCTGGCGGGCATCAAGCACGCCCTCGTATCGTCGGGGGTGCGCTACGATCTACTTGCTCGCCAGCCCGGCTATTTTCGCGAACTCCTTAGCCATCACGTGGGGGGGCTTCTGAAGGTCGCCCCGGAGCATCTGACGGACAGAGTTGTGGCGGCCATGCACAAGCCGGGGCGACGGGAGTTCGAACAGTTTCTGGCAGCGTTCCGGGAAGAGAGCGCTCGTATAGGCAAAAAGCAGCACGTCATCCCCTATCTCATGTCCGGGCATCCCGGTTCGACCCTCGGTGACATGGTCGACCTCGCCCTCCTCCTGCGCAAATACCGTCTGCGAGTAGAGCAGGTGCAGGACTTCACTCCGACCCCCGGTACGCTCTCCACCTGCATGTACCATACGGGTATCGATCCCTTCACCGGCGAGGCTGTATACGTCGCCCGCGACGACAGGGAAAAACGTCTCCAGAAATCGCTTCTCCTCTGTCACGTCCCGGAGGAGAGAAAATACGTGCTGGAAGCTTTGAAGAAGTGCCGGCGGGAGGATGCTGCCGCTGAGCTTCTCGGGCACAAAGAGGGTGGCGCTCTGTCTCGTCTCCAACCAGTCGCTGAGAAAAGTAAGCCTCCAAGAAAACGATAGCTTGTAGCCATAACAGGTCCTTCTACCCTTCCCTTTTCGCTACCCTCACGATTCTTCCCTCAGAAGATCACAAAATCCTTTCATTTAGTTGCGTGCCTTTTCCCCAGCAGTAAAATTGACCGGTACTTGACCGTGGCTGGCATTGCGGCAGGATGGTTGCGGCCGGGCACGAGGCAATTGGAATCTCCACGGGAAAGGGAGGCGAACATGTTTGTGCTCACCGTAAACGACAAGAAACACGAAGTGGATGTCGCCCCTGATACGCCGCTTCTCTGGGTGATCAGGGAGAAACTGCAACTCACTGGTACCAAGTACGGCTGCGGTGAAGGGTTGTGCGGCGCCTGTACTGTTCACATCGACGGCAAGGCCGAGCGGTCCTGTCAGATACAGGTACAGAATGCCCAGGGGAAAAAGATCACGACCATCGAGGCAATCCCCGCAGGCCATCCCGTCAAGAAGGCGTGGCTTGAGGAGGAAGTCTCCCAGTGCGGCTGGTGCCAACCCGGACAGATCATGTCCGCCATAGCACTCATCGAAGAAAAGCGCAAGCCGAGCGATGCGGACATCGACGCCGCCATGGAGGGGAATATCTGCCGTTGTGGCACGTACCAGCGCATTCGGAACGCCATACACAAGGCTGGACACGGGATGGGGAAAGGGGCAAAGCGATGAGTTGGATCGTGAACCTTAGCCGGCGCCAGTTTCTCAAGACGAGCGCCCTTGCCGGAGGTGGCCTCCTCTTGGGCTTCCATCTCCCCTTGTTCGATGCCGATGCCGCAACGGCACCGTCCACCTTTGCACCCAACGCCTTCATCCGGATTGGCCCTGACGGCGAGGTAACCTTCATTATAGGCAAGTCCGAGATGGGCCAAGGGGTTCACACCTCGTTACCGATGCTCATCGCCGAGGAATTGGAGTGCGACTGGCGAAAGGTGAAGGTGGAAACCGCGCCGGTCGACCCCGCGTATAACCATACGGTGTTCGGCCCCATGCAGGTCACAGGCGGGAGTACGAGCGTCTGGAGCGAATGGGAGCGACTTTCTCAGGCGGGGGCCGCCGCCCGGGAGATGCTTGTCACCGCAGCAGCCCGGACGTGGAAGGTTGATCGGGCAAGTTGTCGCGCGGAACATGGCTGGGTCTTCGACGGGAAGGGACGAAAGCTTTCGTATGGGGAACTCGCTTCGAAGGCCGCGGCCCTCCCTGTTCCCAAGAATGTGCGACTAAAGGATCCCAGCGCGTGCCGGTTGGTGGGGCATCCGACGCATCGCCTCGATAGTCCGGCAAAAATTAATGGTGCAGCACAGTTTGGTCTTGATGTGCTCATCCCCGGCATGCTTACGGCCGTGATTGCTCGATCTCCGGTCTTTGGCGGCAAGGTGAGCAGATTTGGCGCGGACAAGGCGAAGCGCGTACCAGGTGTGAAGGACGTGTTCCAGGTGCCTTCGGGAGTGGCGGTGGTTGCCACCGGCCTCTGGGAGGCCAAAAAGGGGCGGGAGAATCTTGACATTGCCTGGGACGAGGGCGAGTGGGCAAAACTCACCACGGCCGACATGCTCAGGGATTACGCCGCAATGGCCGGAACGCCCGGCCAGATCGCCCGCAAGGAAGGGGACCCGGAGGTGGCGTACGCTAAATCCTCGCGCAGGATTACAGCCGATTACCACGTTCCTTACCTGGCCCATGCAACCATGGAACCATTGAACTGCTGCGTCGATTTCCGTGGGGACGCGTGCGACATCTGGACAGGTACCCAGATGCAGACGGGCGACCGCAACACTGCTGCGGCCATTCTCGGCCTCAAACCTGAACAGGTGAGAATACACACGGCATTTCTCGGTGGCGGGTTCGGGAGACGGGCTAATCCCCACTCCGACTTCACCGCGGAGGCGGTCGAGGTGGCAAAGAGGCTCGGCAAGCCAGTCAAGGTGGTCTGGACCCGCGAGGATGACATGAAGGGTGGGTACTATCGCCCGATGTGGTACGACCGGCTGACGGCAGGTTTCGACGAGCGCGGTAACCTTTCCGCCTGGTGGCATACGATCGTAGGTCAGTCGATCATAGCTGGTACCCCGTTCGAGGGGGCGATGATCAAGAACGGGATCGATGGTGCCTCGGTGGAGGGGGCGAAGGACATCCCCTATGCAATTCCCAATCTTCTTGTCGACCTCCATTCTCCGAAACTCGGGGTGCCGGTACTCTGGTGGCGCTCGGTAGGGCACTCTCATACGGCATTCGTTGTGGAGAGTTTTCTGGACGAGGCGGCGCATGCCACGAAAAAGGACCCGGTAGAATTTCGCCGGGCTTTGTTGGTGAACAAACCCCGCCACAGAGGAGTTCTCGAGCGCGTCGTACGGGAAGCGGGATGGGGTGGGACTCTTCCTTCCGGGCACGGTCGTGGGGTTGCAGTCCATGAATCGTTTGGCAGCTACATTGCTCAGGTCGCGGAGGTTTCTGTCAGCAAGGAAGGGAAGATACGGGTGCACCGTGTGGTATGTGCCATTGACTGCGGCAGGACCGTGAACCCCGATACCATCAAGGCCCAGATGGAGTCGGGAATTATCTTCGGGCTTTCTGCCGCTCTCCATGGAGCGATAACCCTGAAGAACGGCCGGGTTGAACAGAGCAATTTCGACGGCTATCCGGTGGTCCGCATGAGCGAGGTGCCCCGTATCGAAGTGCATATCGTCGCAAGCAAGGAAAAGGCAGGCGGGGTAGGGGAGCCCGGAGTGCCGCCTATCGCTCCGGCGGTTGCAAACGCCGTGTTTGCGGCAACCGGTGCCCGGTTGCGATCGCTTCCCATGACACCCGAGGCGGTGCTCAGGGCTATGAAAGGGTAGACAAGGCATGGATGACGTCAATATCTACGAAGAACTCATAAGACTGCAACGTAGCGGAGTCGCAGCCGCCCTTGCAACGGTTGTGGAGAGCTCAGGTTCTTCCCCACGGAAGGCGGGAGCCAAGATGCTCGTGAAGAGTGACGGCTCTATAATGGGCACGATCGGGGGCGGAAAGGTGGAACAGGAAACCATCGAAGCGGCCCGCAAGGCAATTTCAACCGGTCTTCCCTGCACGCTTCCGTTTGTTCTAACCGAAGATTATGGTCACGTCTGTGGCGGCAGGCTTCTTGTCTATATAGAGCCTGCTGCCATGAGGCCTCACCTCGTTATTATCGGTGCCGGCCACGTGGGCAAGGCTTTGACGACTGCGGCCAAGCTCGCGGGGTTTCGCGTAATGGTCGTTGATGAACGTCCCGGGTTCGTCTCAGGGGAAGTGTTGCCGGACGCCGACGAAACGTTCGCAGGACTCCCGGGAGCAGCGCTTACTCATTTTGCTGTGAGCGATACTTCTTCAATTGTTATCGCCACCACGGGGTATGAGCAGGACTTCGCTGCGGTCCGCGAGGCGCTCAGGAGTTCCGCGCGCTATATCGGCGTCATCGGCAGCAGGCGAAAGCGGGAGGTTCTCGTGCAGACCCTCACGTCTGAAGGCTACTCGTCGGCAGATATCGGGAGGGTCACCATTCCCGTTGGTCTCTCGATCGGAGCCGAAACTCCGGCGGAGATCGCCGTGGCTGTCGTCGCTCAGCTCATCCAGTCGAGGAGAAATCATGGGGTCTCTATCAGCGATTCTTCTGGCAGCGGGGAGATCGGAGCGAATGGGAAAATGCAAGCAACTGCTGCCTGTCCCTGACAGCCCGGCCGTTGTCCGGTGTATCGAGACGATTCTCGATGCCGGGATATCCCCCCTTGTCGTCGTGGTTGGCGCGCGGGAAGACGTGCCGAGAGCGGTTGTAGGTTTACCGGTCATCATCGCGCGAAACGATGCCGCAGAAAGCGATATGGCGGCGTCGGTTCGCGTGGGGCTCCCAAAGCTCCAACAATCCGGCGGGAACACCTTTGTGTGTTTGTGTGACCATCCAATCGTGCGCACGGAATGGCTCATTGCCATGAGTGAGCACGCATCCGAAAGAGCGAACGCCATTGTCATCCCCAGCTTCAAAGGCCGCAAGGGGCATCCGACGCTACTTCCCACGATGTTTCTGCAAGAGATAACAAGTCTTCCCACGTTGCGTGACGTCATCAGCAGGCATGCCGACGCGGTGAGCCTGCTTGAATGTGATGACGAAGGAACCGTACTTGACATGGACACGTGGGATGATTATCAGAGAATCCTGTGCAAACTGCGTGATATGCCGCATTGATAATCCCCGCGGCCGCGGGCGTTCTGGTGCCAGAAAATTCAATTTGCAGGCAAAGGGAAATATCTTGACACCTCGAGACAACTCGATTATAAATAGTGCTTCCGTTTTTTGAGTGTAAAAGTGCTTGACCAGTTCGCCTAAATCATGTATAAGGTTTTTTCGCGCTGGCGTAGCTCAATTGGTAGAGCAGCTGACTTGTAATCAGCAGGTTGCGGGTTCGAGTCCCATCGCCAGCTCCACTAAGCAACAACGCACCAACCATCCCTGGAGGGATTCCCGAGTGGCTAAAGGGAGCAGACTGTAAATCTGCCGTCGGACGACTACGGAGGTTCGAATCCTCCTCCCTCCACCATAAAAACTGCAGAAGCTATTGATTTGTCCCCGTCCTCAGGAGACAAGCGTCGTTTAAACTGGGACGGTGGAGCGGTTGTAGCTTCAAACTACTTCAAATATGAGGAATTGGCGGGAGTAGCTCAGTTGGCTAGAGCATCAGCCTTCCAAGCTGAGGGTCGCGGGTTCGAGTCCCGTTTCCCGCTCCAATTTTTCAACCTGCCCACATAGCTCAGGAGGTAGAGCACTTCCTTGGTAAGGAAGAGGTCTCCGGTTCGAGTCCGGATGTGGGCTCCATTTTATTTCTGCACAAACATGAGAAGTTGGATTCTCTGAAAAACACGTAGGGTAACCCTGGGAGGACTTTTTATGGCAAAGGCGAAATTCGAGAGAAAGAAACCGCATGTAAACATAGGGACGATCGGTCACGTAGACCATGGGAAGACCACGCTGACTGCGGCGATCACTAAGGTTCTGGCCGAGCGTGGCCAGGCCGAGTTTCGTGCGTTT
>DATDMX010000235.1:0-8823 GCA_036518575.1 Geobacteraceae bacterium
CGGGTGATCGACAAGCTGCCCTACGTGGCCCTCACGTGTGTCATCGCCTTTCTCACCCTCCACACCCAGCGTCCGGAGTTGGGCGGTGGGAGGACCTCATATTACGGCGGGAGCCCGCAGGCGACCTTCCTGACCATGATCCCCGTGGTGAAGCGCTACCTCCAGCTCCTTGTCTGGCCGCGGGACCTCAAGGTCTTCTACGAGCCGGCCATCAAGAAGGGAATCGATGGCGAAGTGGCTGCCGCCGCGCTTCTTCTCGGGCTCGTGGCGTGGAGCGGGTTTTTGCTGTACCGCAGAAACAGGGGGCTCTTTTTCTGGTGGGGGCTTTTTTTTATCGGCCTCGTGCCGGTACTGCAAATCGTTCCCCTGACGACCCTGATGAACGATCGCTACCTCTATTTTCCCCTCCTGGGGGGGGCGGCACTCTTTGCCGGAGCCATGGAGTGGCTCCGGGAGCGGGTGCCATCGAAATGGCGCAGATGGAGCGTCGGGGCTGTTTGCCTGCTGCTCCTGCCACTTCCGGTCCTGGCCAAACAGCGCACCGAGGTGTGGAAGAACCCGGTGACGCTCGTGCAGGACTATTTGCGTGGGAAAAACGATGCCGAGCAGCGGGAAGCGCGCGCTCTGGTGCTGGAGAAGATTATTGCCAAGATGGAGGCGGGGAAGAGTGTCAAGGCCCGCGAACTCCTCCATGTCTTTGTCGGTGCGTGGCCTGATTATGCCCCCGGATTTGCGGCTCTTGGCAACAGCTACTACATGAGCGGCGATATGGCCGAGGCTCAGCGGTATCTGGCCCGGGCGCTGGAGCTCGATCCACGCTCGGCTCCGGTTCTTCTGGCCCTTGGCAACATTTCCCTGGCGCAGCGCGACCTGGTCAAGGCGCGGGAACTCTACCTCCGGGCTCTTGCCAGCGGAGGCGACAACCCGGAAGCAGAATACGGCCTGGCATGCCTCGAATCCCTTTCCGGCCATCACCAGGAGGCGCTGGCCCATCTCGTTCGCGCCACCCGGCTCGGTTTCCGTGACATGGAAAGGATACGCACCAACCGGGAGCTCGACGCCGTGCGTACACTCCCCGGTTTTAAGCAGCTCATGGAGCACTACGCGAGAAAGGAGTAACTCATGAAAGTACTTGTCATAGGAAGCGGCGGGCGAGAGCACGCCCTTGTCTGGAAAATCGCCCAGTCCCCCCTGGTGGAGAGAATCTACTGTGCCCCCGGGAATCCGGGAACCGCCCAGCTTGCCACGAACGTTGCGCTCGCGGTGGACGACCTGCCGGCGCTCCTTGGCTTCGCCCAGCGCGAGAAGATCGATCTCACGGTAGTCGGACCCGAGCTCCCCCTTTCCCTCGGGATTGTCGATCTCTTCGAGGAGTACGGTCTTCCCATCTTCGGCGCCCGGAGGAATGCCGCGCTCATCGAGGCGAGCAAGGCGTTTTCCAAGGACCTGATGAAGAAGTACAACGTGCCGACGGCTGCCTACGAGGTGTTCACCGAGGTCGAGCCGGCGGTGGCGTTCATCGACAAGGTGGGCATTCCCATCGTCATCAAGGCGGATGGGCTCGCTGCCGGCAAGGGCGTGATCATTGCGGCGACGCGGGACGAGGCGGTAGGGGCGGTGAAGGACATGCTGTCCGGCAATGCCTTCGGCGACGCTGGCTCGCGGGTAGTCATCGAAGAGTTTCTCACCGGGGAGGAAGCCTCTTTTCTCGCCTTTACCGACGGCAAGAACATCATCCCCCTGGCGAGTGCCCAGGACCACAAGGCGGTGTTCGACGGCGACCAGGGGCCGAACACCGGTGGCATGGGCGCCTATTCGCCGGCCCCGGTGGTGACGCCTGCCATTCACGAGAAAGCCATGGCGGAGGTCATGCGGCGTACCGTCGACGGCATGGCGGCCGAGGGGCGCCCCTATAAGGGCGTTCTTTACGCAGGGCTCATGATCGATGGCGACAGCGTGAAGACCCTCGAATTCAACGCCCGCTTCGGCGACCCGGAGTGTCAGCCGCTTCTCATGCGGATGAAATCGGACATCGTGCCGATTCTGCAGGCTATTGCCGCCGGGGACGCGAGCACGGTGGAGATCGAGTGGTACGACGAGGCGGCCGTGTGCGTCGTCATGGCGGCCGAAGGATATCCGGGCGACTACCGGCGGGGGGATGAAATCGCCGGACTGGAGCAAGCGGCCGGCATCGACGGGCTTTACGTTTTTCACGCGGGGACCGCGCTCAAGGATGACAAGGTCGTGACCGGCGGCGGGCGCGTACTCGGTGTCACGGCGCGCGCTGCGACCGTCAGGGCCGCGATAGAGAAGGCTTACCGGGGTGTTGCCGCGATTACCTGGCAGGGCGCTCACTTCCGTCGTGACATCGGGGCAAAGGCGATGCGACGTGAGGACACACTGTAACCCTTTGGTCTAAATCTCGAATTGGGCTACACGCGATCAGCCCGGGAAAGTGAGGCACTGGATATGGCCGGACCAGCAGTTCTTATCATGATGGGAAGCGACTCGGACCTGACGGTGATGGAGGAGGGGGCAAAGATCCTCACCACCTTCGGCGTCACTTTCGAAATGCGCATTTCTTCCGCCCACCGGGCTCCCCGCAAGACTGCCACCCTTGCCTCCGAGGCAGCCGGGCGCGGCATAAAGGTAATCATCGCCGGCGCGGGTATGGCGGCACACCTTGCCGGGGTGGTGGCTGCGGAAACCACGCTGCCCGTTATCGGTGTGCCCACGGGTGGTGGTGCCCTTAACGGCGTGGATGCCCTTTACGCCATGGTGCAAATGCCGGGAGGAATACCGGTTGCAACGATGGCCATCGGCAAGGCCGGTGCCAAGAATGCCGCTCTCCTGGCCGTGCAGATCCTTGCCCTGGCAGACGCTGACCTGGCGGCGAAGCTCATCGACCACCGCGCGCAAATGGCACGCGAAGTTGAGGAAAAGGATGCCGCCTTGAGGCACTAATGTCGGGCCATCACAGCAGATGAGCAGCGAGTAAATAAAAATCATTTAACTTGACAATCGCAGGGTGCTCCATTAGATTCTCCACGTTTTTTATCATTGAATACGGAGGTGTAGGGAAATGAAAAAAGTTGCTCTGGTCATTGCCGCAATGGTCGCCTTTGCGGGCGTTGCCGCCGCTGCCGACGTGATGGAACTGCCGGCCAAGAACGGAAAGATCACCTTTAACCACAAGAAGCACCAGGCTCTCGGCTGCAAGAGCTGTCACGCCGACGAAAAGGGCGGCAAGATCGCCGGCTTCGGCAAGGACTTCGCCCACAAGACCTGCAAAGGCTGCCATGAAGAGAAAAAGGCCGGCCCGACCAAATGTGGTGAGTGCCACAAGAAATAAGCGGATATTCTTTACCGCTGGGCAGGAGAAAAAGGGGGGTCACGATAAATGGCTACCCCTTTTTTGTAACATTTATCAGGTTGGAATAAATTAATTTCCTTTTTGACCCTTTATTTTGTATTATAGGCAGCTAGACTGTGCTTTCGTACGATAAACCCTTGGACCCAGGAGTATTGCCTTGACAACCAACAAACGCGGCTTCGCCCAAACCCTGTGGGATTTCTTCTGCTCTCTCAAACTCTCGATCGTTCTTCTTATCCTGCTTGCCGCCACCTCCATCATTGGTACCATCATTCCCCAGAGTCCACCGAAGGAGTATCTGGTCACCATCAGCGAGGCAAAATTCAAGTTCTACAACGCCATGGGTTTCTTCGATATGTACCATTCATGGTGGTTCATCCTCCTCCTCTACCTGTTGACGGTCAACCTGGTTGCCTGTTCCATCAAGAGACTGCCGAGGGTATGGAAGATCGTGTCCGAGCCGACACTCGTCATGGATGACGGCATGGAGAAAACCCTCTCCCTTACCCATGAGTTCAAGATGCCCAAGGATGCCGCGTCCGTCAGGGAAAAACTGACCGCGTTTCTTGCCAAGGAATTTTCTGCCCCCGTCATCACCGAAGTAGACGGTGCCTGGCATCTCTTCTCCCAGAAGACCCCCTGGTGCCGGCTCGGCGTCTATGTCGTTCACCTGAGCATCATCATCATCTTCATCGGCGCGTTGATCGGCTCCTTCTTCGGTTATAAGGCTTACGTCAATATCGTGGAGGGGACCAGTACCTCCACTGTTCATAGCGCACGCAACGAAAAACCCATTGATCTCGGCTTCTCCGTCAGATGCGACAAGTTTTCCGTCTCCTTCTACGACACCGGTGCCCCGAAGGAGTTCAAGAGTCTTCTGACGATCATCGATAACGGTCAGCCGGTGCCCGGGCTCACCAGCCGACCGACCATTGTCAACGACCCCCTTACCTATAAGGGGATCACGTTTTATCAGTCCAGCTATGGACCGGCAAGCGAAGGATCGAATTCCTATTTAACGGTTCGTCCGCGCAAGGGCGGAGAGCCGGTGAAGCTTGTGGTTCGTCAGGGTGAGAAGACATCTCTTCCCGGTGGCGGTACTCTTGAGGTGCTCGAGTCGACGCAGGAAGTGCGCAATTTCATTCCCGAGTTCTCCGGGCCTGCAGCGAAAGTCGAAGTGACGCCGCCAAACGGGAGACCCTACTCATTCCTTGTGTTTAAGAATTATCCCAATCTCGATGAGCAGCGGGGGGGCGACTTAATCTTCACCTACGAAGGTTCGGACGAGAAGTATTTCACCGGCCTGCAGGTGGCGCACGACCCGGGTGTGTGGGTCGTCTGGTCCGGCTGTATCCTCATGGTTGTCGGAATCATGATGGCATTTTTTATGTCCCATAAGCGCATCTGGGTGCGGGTCGCCAACGGTCGCATTGTTATGGGCGGTACTGCCAGCAAGAACCCGGCCGGTTTCCAACTCGCCTTCGACGCCCTGGTGGAAAAACTCAAACAACAACTGTAACGAGCGGAGGATTACACAGTTATGTCCAGTTCTATGCTGTTCAATATCACAACGTTAAGCTACATGGTGTCGATGCTCATATTCTTCGTCTTTCTGGGCTCGAAGAACAAGACCGTCGGCCTGGCCGGCAGCCTGACGGCCTACTTCGGCCTGATCGTTCAAACGGCTGCCATTTTGCTTCGCTGGAAAGAGTCGTATGACATGGGTCACGGGCATGCTCCCCTTTCCAACCTCTACGAGTCGGTGGTTTTCTTTTCCTGGACCATCATTCTTATCTACGCAATCATCGAGTTCAAGTACCGTTATCGCGTGATCGGCGCCTTCGTCGTGCCCTTTGCCCTCCTCGGCATGGCCTGGGCCCAGCTTGGGCTGAACAGCGGTATCGAGCCTCTGGTTCCGGCTCTCCAGAGCAACTGGCTTCTCTATCACGTCATCACCTGCTTCCTTGGATACGCCGCTTTTGCCGTGGCCTGCGGCATTTCCATAATGTATCTCATCAAGGAGCGCAAAGAAGACAATGCCGCCACTACTCCCGCAGGGGGAATCGTGGCCATGTTTCCGAGCATCAAGGTTCTTGACGACCTGAACTACCGGGCAATCATGATCGGCTTTCCCCTGCTGACTCTTGGCATCGTGACGGGCGCCGCCTGGGCCAATTACGCCTGGGGAACCTACTGGAGCTGGGACCCCAAGGAGACCTGGTCGCTGATCGTTTGGTTCATCTATGCCGCGTTTCTCCACGCCCGCATTACACGCGGGTGGGTAGGGCGAAGGGCCGCCATCCTGTCCGTCGTCGGCTTCGCTGCCACCATCTTCTGCTATCTCGGGGTCAACCTTTTCCTTTCCGGGCTGCACAGCTACGGCAAGTCGCCCATGTAACTTTGTCGCGGGCGGCCCCCACGGGCTGCAAGTTAAGGACCCGTGTCAATAGCTGCGGATTCAACAGTGATCACTTCGACGAACATAACGATAGATGTCTTGAGAGCAGCCTGCCTTGCCGGGCTGCTCTTCATTGTTTTGTCGAGTGGTTATTCCGCATATGCCGAACAACCAAACTGTGTCGGTTGCCATGGCCGGCTGCGGCAAGATGCATTCGTCCACACTCCGGTCGCGGGCGGGGAATGTACCTCTTGCCATCAACTCGCCGCCGCGAAGAATCATCCCCGTGACAAGGGTGCTGTGACGCTCATCGAGAAGGACGCCAAGCTCTGCTATCTGTGCCATGAGAACAAGGCGACGAAGAAGCATGTTCACAGTCCCGTGGCCTCGGGTGACTGCACCGCCTGCCATGACCCGCACCACGCTCCCAATCGAAGCCAGTTGAAGGGCGCCGGTTCCGCCTTATGTCTTCAGTGCCACGAGGACTTTTCCAAGAACAAATTCATTCACGCGCCCGTCGAAGCGGGCATGTGTCTTGACTGCCATGAGGCCCACGACTCCAGTCATCACAAGCTGCTGAAAAAGGACATCTCGGTCCTCTGCGTCTCGTGCCACCCGAAGGACCACTTCAACGGCAAGAGCATTCATGCCCCGGTGGCAGCGGGAGATTGCGTTGCCTGTCACAACCCTCACGGCTCTCCCTATCGTAAGTTGCTGCGCAGTAATTCCCCGGCGGAATTATATCTGCCCTACAAGAAGAGCAATTTTGATCTCTGTTTCGGGTGCCATAATCCCGAGATAGCCCTCGATCTCAGGGCGGATTCCATTACGAATTTCCGTAACGGGTACAAAAATCTGCACACCGTTCACGTGAATCGTCCCGTCAAGGGACGAAACTGCAAGACGTGCCACGACGAGCACGCTTCCCCTCAGGAGATGCTCATCAAAGAGAAGATTCCCGGTTTCGGCAAGTGGGAGATTCCCATCAGCTACACCAAGACGGCCACGGGCGGCACCTGTGTGGTCGGCTGTCACAAGCCTCGCTCGTAC
Source organism: Geobacteraceae bacterium (assembly GCA_036518575.1). Lineage (GTDB taxonomy): Bacteria > Desulfobacterota > Desulfuromonadia > Geobacterales > Geobacteraceae > DATDMX01. The sequence goes on from DATDMX010000235.1 coordinate 6,822, forward strand.
GACAGGCTGAATGAGGAAACATACAAGTGACCGTTCGAAGAGGTAACTGCATGAGCATCGGTCAGGGCTTGCGTGTGCGCAGCCTGATGGTGATAATTGTTGCCGCCATATGGCTGGGTAACGTGTGTGCCGTCTCGACGGCCGCCGCCGCGGTTTCATTCATCTATCCCGCCCAGAATGAATGGGTGACGCGTTCCGATTACCTTGTTCTTAAGCTGAACAATCCCGAGATTACGGGCGTCAAGATCTCCATCAACGGCTTGGAAAGCGACCTGCTCATGACGGGGACGCCCGAGTACCGCAAGGTATTCAAGGACTACCTCATTCTTCAGGCGACATGGGACGAGGGAAAAAATAGTGTCACCGTCGATGCCTACAACGGCGAGAAAAAGATCGAGTCGGTCACTGACGACATATTCTACTACGCCGGCAGGGATGGTGGGGTCGTCCCGACTGGTTTCAAGAAGCTTTCTTTTCACACGTCCGACAACGACAAGCTCTGTTCTCCCTGTCACAACATGAATCCCACCTCGGTCCCCGCCGATGAGAGCCTCGGTAAGGGAAATCCGTGCTACACCTGCCACAGCAAGATGATAAACGTGCAGTATGTTCACGGGCCGGCCGGTACCTTCTCCTGCGTGTACTGCCACAGCGGCAAGGAAAACCCCAAGTATGCGACTCCGCTGCGGGACATGCAGCTGTGCGGCGAATGTCATGTCGACCAGGTGGCGGATTTCAAGAAGCGCAAACTGCTGCACGGACCCGTTGATGCCGGGATGTGCGAAATCTGCCACGATCCTCACGGCAGTGCCAATCCTGCCCAGTTGCGTGCCCCCATCAACGAGTTGTGTCTCTCGTGTCACGAGGAGGTGGGCAGGGGAGTGCACATCATGCGCACCACCACCGGCGAAGGGCATCCCCTCAAGGGAAAACCAGACCCGTCCCGTCCCGGGTCGGGGCGCATGCTGTCATGCGTCTCCTGCCACAATCCTCATGCAGGCGATTTCCGCTACTATTTCCAGAACAATACCGAATCCCGAATGGAACTCTGTCAGATGTGTCATAACAAGTAACTCAAGAGACGAAACACCGACAGTCCGGAGCGAGACAAGGAGTAGACCATGATTGGAACAAAAGTTTTGCGCATAGCGATTTCAGCCCTGACGATGGGCGCACTTCTGGCCGGGTGTGCTTCAGGGCCTGCCGTTAAAGATCGCTATTTTTGGCCGCGGTTGCCCGATACACCGCGGATCGAGTGGCTGGGTGCCTATCAAAGTGTGCGGGACCTGGAGAGGTCTTCGAAGCTCATGGAGCTGCTGGAGTCAGAGGACCCGGTCTACCTTCGAGACCCTTTCTACATTGTCAGCGACGGGGCTGGTAAGGTCTATGTGAGCGATATGAAGGCTCGGGGAGTCCTGGTGTTCGATTTTTCCAAGGGCAAGGTTCACATTCTGGCGGAGGAGTATGCAGTGCGACCGACATCGCCGACCGGCGTCGCCCTTGACGGCGAAGGGAATCTTTATGCGGCCGACGCCGACCGAAGATCCATCTTCGTCTACGATAAGAACGAGCACGAGAAGACGGTTATCGACGTCAGCAAAGACCTGAAAGCCATCGGTTCCATGGTCATCGACAAGAAGCGCAAACGGCTCGTGATTCCCGATATCCGGGGGCACAAGATTCTGATCTACGACCTTAGTGGAAAGCTCCTTTCGACATTTGGTTCGAGGGGGTTAGACAATGGACTCTTGAGTTTTCCCACTGCCGTGGCGATCGACGGCGAGGGCAACTATCTCGTCAGCGACCAGATGAATGCCCGCGTTCAGAGATTCACGCCGGACGGCAAATTCATATCCAAGTTCGGTGAGAGGGGTGACGGCCCCGGCGAGCTCGCCCTCCCCAAAGGCGTGGCGGTTGACGCTGAAAACCATGTCTACGTGACTGACGGCAAAAACCACAAAATCGTCATTTTTGACCTTACCGGGCGCTATCTGATGGACCT
>DATDMX010000236.1:0-2378 GCA_036518575.1 Geobacteraceae bacterium
AGGAGGGTGACGATCTCCTCGGGCGTGCGGCCGTCGCAGATCTTCCAGATCTCGGTGCCCAAGAGATTCAACGCCACCATCTCGCCGCCGGCAAAGAGGAGCGAGGTACCCACGTCCTCAACGTCGGCGCCGCTTTCCAGACCGAGATACGCCTCGGCGAGCGCCTCGTCCTCCTCCCGCCAGAGAATGTCGGGGTTACGAAAGATCCTGCTCATGTGTCACCTCCTGCAAGCCCGCCCGGTCTGTCAGTCGCCCTGCACCGTGATGGAAGCGATGACGAGGTTCTCGTCCGAGGCGTTCCTGATGCCGTGGTCCTCCAAGGCGGGAACGATGACGATCTGACCCGGCTCGATGGTGCGGCGCTCCTTGCCGCTCAGAAACTCCCCCTTCCCCTCCACGATGGTCCAGATGTGGTTGCCGTGATGGGTGTGGGTCGTGATCTCCTGGCCCGGCTTCATGCAGATCAGGCTGATGCGGGAGTGATCGTCCGTCCAGATCGTCTCCTGGTGGCGCTTTTCGTCGCTGAACTTCTTCAACTGGTGAATATCGAGTATTTCCGTTTTCATGTCCCCTCCGTTCATGGTTGATCTCAGTCCGATCTCTGTCTTCCCCTCTCCCCAATCACGCCTTGTGCACGTACTTGAGGACCTTCCCGAGCATGTCGGACGCCGCGGCGAAAAGCCCCGAGGCCACCGTGGCGGGAATTTCCGCCTTGTTGTCCGCGCTTCCCGTAAAAAGGACGCCGTAGCGGGACGAAAGTCGGTTTGCGGCCGCGGCCCGCTCCGGGGCGTCTCCCCCGCCGCGCACGGCCACGAGCATGCTCCCGCCGCCGTCCACGAACCGGGACACGGCCCCCAACTCCGCAGCGCTCAGCCCTTCGCCCCTGGCATCGAAAAGAAGCCACACCTGGCCATACTGCGCGAGGAGCGCTTCCGTAAGGGGCGTTTTCGCCCTGTCCATCGCCCTGACGGCGAACCCCTCCCGCTCGAGCCCTCCCCAGCCGTGCGCGCCCCCTCCTCCCGACAGGTCGCAGACGAGGATCGTTCCCTTAGCCCGGGAGCCGGCGCCATCGTCGAGCCAGCGGGCCACGTTCGTTACGTACCGACCGTTGCCGGCGGACGCGTCCGCGGCGTCGAGAAAGCGCCGGGCGTCGGCATCGAAGACGACCCCGCCCCGGCTTTCGAGGGGGTTACTGTAGGTGGCGATGATGTTCCTTCCCCCCGGGTCCATGACGATGGCCACATTGGGGTCGAGTTTTTTGATGGCGCAGGAACTTCCGCCCGAGACGGTCTTCACCCCCCGCAGGAGAGGGTTGCCCGTATCCGCGCCGGGCACGAAGAGAAACGCCTGGAAGGCAGAGGCGATGAGGATGGTGCCGACGATGCAGACGCCCATGTAGAGCCAGAAGACCCGTTTCTTGAAGATGGTCCAGAACATGACCATGGTGGGGATGGCGGTCACCGGCCCGCCGATCATGAAGGCCAGGGCCGCGCCCCCGTCGAGGGTCCCGTCGAGGGAGCTTTTCACGTGGCACAGGACGCTCGATGCGCTTATCTGGTGGAGAAACACGGGCACGGAGGCGAGGGTGACCCAGACGATGGCCAGGGGGTCTTTCCGGCCGAAAAGATTGTAGAGCCACGTGGACGGGAGGTACCTCTCCACGACCGCCCCCATGGCCACCCCCACGAGGACGTATTTCCCCACCGGCCAGACCATTTCCACCGATTTGGCGAGGAAGACGAGGAACTTGTTGCCGGTCCGGGCCGCCACCCGGTTGCCGAACCGCTCGCGGCAGTTGCAGCGCAGGCGCTCGTCGGGATAGTCCTCGTCGTGGAAGTCCCCCCGGACGATCGCCCCCTCGATGAAGATGTCGTTGCCGATGAAACCGCGCCGGGCAAGAATATGGGTCACGGTGCCGGCGAAGATTCCCATGGCATAGGCCGAGACGGTCCTGATGACGGTCCATTCCGGGCCGAGGTCGTTGAGGGTAAGGAGGTAGGTCGTGGGACTCATGAGGGGGGAGGTCACCATGAGCGCCATCACCGGCGCCAGGGGCATGCCGGCGAAGAGAAGACTTATGGCTGTCGTGACGGTGCCGCAGGCGCACAGGGGGGTGATGATCCCGATGAACGAAGCGAGAAAAACGCTCTTGATGCCGTGGCGCCTGAGGGAGGCATGGAGCTTCACCGCCACCTTGTAGGTGCGCAGATATCCGGCGAGGAATATCCCCACGGCGAAATAGGGGAAGACGTCCCTCAACTCGGCCAGGATGCCGTGGGGGTTCGCGAGGAGGTCCCACAGTTCGTGCGCGAAGACCAGGGGGAAGGGACTGCCTGCCACGGCCCCCTGGAGGCTGCGCCCGCTCGGCCCGTACACGG
>DATDMX010000237.1:0-6223 GCA_036518575.1 Geobacteraceae bacterium
GATGTGCGTGCGCAGAACGAGGAGACTGCGACGGTAGAGTTCTCCTACTCTTTGGGGAAAGTCATCGAGCGGGGGCGTCTCCTTGCGCGCCCAGAGACTCATCGGCCGTGCGACCGATGAGTCTCTCCCCTCCCTTGTGGCGAACGAGAAGGTCGAGCTCGCGCACCTTCTGCCAGCTTTCCGCTGCAGCCAGCCAGTAAAGGGCGGTGCCGCGCGACACCCCCTCCACGGGAAGGGTGAGCGCGATGACGGAATCGACCGAGCCCTGGGCAATGGCGTTACCCGAGAGAGCCCCGTCCTCGGCATCGCGCCAGGTGCCTTCCCTGGCGGCAATTTCCTTCTGCCCCACGGCAAAGGCGATCTGTGTGTCACTTCCCGGGACGTGAGCGTTGGCGAGGAAATACCGGGGCCCCTTGTAGTGGACGACGCCGCCGCTCTGCGGGTCGAAGGCGGCCGTGTCCCCCACGCTGTTTCCGGAAATGCTGAAATCCTGGCCGAAGAAGAGGCGGATTTCGCGCTTCTCGGGCGAGAGATTTTCCACCGTCACTTCCCGCAGGTAGATATCTTCATGGAAATCCACGCAATCGCGGCAGACCATGAGAATGCCGAGCTCCCTGCGGAAAAGGGATACGCGCGTGACAAGAGTGTCCGGCTCGTAGCTCCGCTCGATCTCCCAGCCGGGCCCCACCCATGAAAAGGTGCCGTCCACCCAGACGCCGAAGCGGCAGGAGCGGCCCCCCACATGGTTCTCCTGGCCGACGTGGGGAAAATAGAGGTCGCGGATCGCGTAGTCGTAGTCGAAGCAGACGAGGAGTCTGCCGTTGCCTACCGGGATGTCGCGGGGCATGGGGGCCTTTCCGTCGGGCGGGCCGACGCGGAGTGTTCTCTCGAATCCACCTGCTTTGTCGATTATACCGGCGCGGCGGTCTTTGACAACGCCAAGTGTTACTAATACCGCTGCATTTTTAACGTTTATCAATTGACGCACTCTGCTCTGCGTGTATACAATGCAGCCATCGTACGATGAAAGGTGTCCTGCCATGCGTTTAGCCCATGCTCACACTGTCTTGATTCTCCTCGCTACCGTCGGTTTCGCCACGCTTGCCGGAGCCGACGACCTGAAGGGAACAGAGGCATCTCTCAAGGATAAGGATGAAGTAATTGCCCACCTTGCCAGGGAAAACGCCCTGTTGCGCGACAAGGTGCGGGTGTTGGAAACCACGCCGACCATCTCGCGCGAAGCCCTTCTGCAGCGAAACACCTCGGTCCTGAAGGAGCTTGCCGCAAGCGTGCGCGAGCAGCGCCAGACCATGACCGATTTCGAGGGATTTGTGAAGTGGATGGTCGGCAACCTGTCGGGCTACGCGAAATACGTGGAGGCCGGTTCGGTGGCAGCGGGCTTTGCGCGGCTCCTGCCCGTTCCTTACGCAGGCCAGGCGTCGGTCATAACCAAGTTCGTCTCACAGGGAGCTGTTTCCCTCAATGCCGCCTCGGTGTCCATTAATCGCTACCTCGACACGTCGCGGCAGTTTCTTGTGAAGGCAGATCTCGTTGCCGCAGCCCAGGAGCCCGACCGGCGTGCCGTTAGCGCGGCGGTCAGTTTCGCGGACGCCGAACTTCTGCGGGACATGGCCGACGTGGAGGCGAAGCTGGCAACCACCGCCGAGATATCCGCCTCGGCCCTGGCCTTCCTGGAGACGGTCAACAGCTACGTGGGAAGCACGGACGCCTACCTGGCAAAAACCAAGGCGTTTCTTTCCCGTAAGGAGGTCGATAAAGCGGAAAAGGGCTATCTCCTGACGAGCATCGAGGGGCTGAAGAACCGGGCCGGGAGTTTCAATGGCAAGTTCAGAGCCTTTTCTGAAACCGCGCGGAAGGAGTTGCCGCTCGTGAAGAACCTCCTTGCCTATGACGTGTTGATGCGTGAACTTGAGGACCGGACAACGCAGCCCCAGCAGGCTGCCAAGGCGGAGGGGATGGCCCAGCCGGCGCCAAGTGGCAAGCCATAGCATGAGGGCTTCTGCCGCCAGGCATGAGCGGTGTGGCAGATTATTACCGCAGGGGAGGGGGACCCCCCGAGCGAAGCGAAGGAGATGAATGATGAACCTTGAAGCCGACGTGACTGCGCAACTGAAAAGGGTGTTGACTTCATTGGAGCTGCTGCTGCCGAAGCCGGTGGCGAAGATCGAGTGGGAGTCTTGTCAGGCCGCCAATTGGCGACGTCACTCATTCGCCGGCTTTCTCGAACCGCTCCAGGTGACGGAATCGATACGGCTCGACGACCTCCTCGGCATCGAAGAGCAGAAACAGGTAGTCGAGGAAAACACGCGGCAGTTTCTTGCCGGCTATCCTGCCAACAACATTCTCCTCTGGGGGACGCGGGGCACGGGCAAATCGTCCCTGGTGCGGGCGCTTCTCCACGCCTACGCCCCCGATGGGCTGAGGGTCATCCAGGTCGACAAGGACGATCTCATTCATCTCCCCGATATTGTCGATCAGGTGAAGTACAAGCCGTACAAGTACATTGTCTTTTCCGACGACCTCTCCTTCGAGGAAGGGGAGTCGAGCTACAAGATGCTCAAGAGCGCTCTTGACGGTGCCGTCTACGCGCCGCCGGAGAATGTCCTCATCTACGTGACCTCGAACCGCCGGCACCTCCTCCCCGAGTATGAGAGCGATAACCGTGGAGCGATGATGGTGAAGGGGGAGATTCACCACGGTGAGGGGGTGGAAGAAAAAATATCCCTCTCCGGTCGTTTTGGCCTGTGGGTTGCATTTCATCCGTTTTCACAGGACCAGTACTTGGAAGTGGTGGGCCAGTGGGTGGAGAAGCTTTGCCGGAAGAACAGCATCACGTTCTCCTGGACCAAGGAAGGGATGGATGAGGCGATCCTCTGGTCCCAGAAGAAGGGGGACCGGAGCGGCCGTATCGCTTACCAGTTTGCCAGCCACTGGGTTGGAAGGAATCTGCTGCAGACCGCTCGACGCTGACGCGCGTCAGTCCGGAAATGTGAGAGCATGTCTTCTCACGACGTTGTGACGGGGGCCGATTCATATCTTATGGTCAATAAGATCCGTTTTTACCGTTTTCTGTCTTTGATGGTGTTTTTCTATCTTGTCGGTTGTGCTGTCAAGACGCCGCCGCCGCTGCCGATCAATCACCCGCCGGAAACCTCCCGTGCGCGCCTTCGCATGGGGATTGCCCTCAAGGAAAGAGGTGATTATGACGGCGCCATGAGCTCGTTCAATGAGGCCATCCGCCTGGACCCGCACAATGTCGAGGCATTCGAGGAGAGGGGGTTTATCTCCCTCGTCCGGGGCAACTTCGCTGCGGCGGTGGAAGATTTCAGCAATGCCATCACCATCAACCCCCTGGCCACCGGTGCCTATTTCAACCGAGCCGCCGTGTTCATGATGGCCCGTAAGTACCCCGAAGCTATCAAAGATTACAACACCATCATCGCCCGCGATCCTCGGAACGCTCTTGCTTATGGCAACCGGGCTGCCGCCTATTCCTTCATGGGGGAATACGACCGTGCTCTCGCCGATCTTAATCGCGCCATCCACATGAGCCCAGAAAACTCCGAACTTCTCTACACGCGCGGAGTCGTGAACTACAATCGCAAAGACTTCGACGCGGCCGCTTCCGATCTCACGGCGTTCATTGCGGTCAATCCCTCCCGTGAAGAAGCCTATTTCGAGCGAGCTCTCGTCTATCTGGAAAGCGGTCACTACGCTGACGCGCTCAAGGATTTCACGAGCGCGATCAATCTGAATCCTGCCAATGCTGAAGCCTATTTTTTCAGGGCTTCTACCCTTGAAAAAATGGGCGCGTACGCCGACGCTTTAGCCGCGTACCAGATTTTTCTCGATCTGAATATTCCCGACAGTGCAACGAGTCACATTCACGAAGCCATGGAAAGCATGAAGACTATAAAGGAAAAGATGCAACAGGTGCGGGGAGCACCACAGGTGAAGTAGAGTCTCAGATCATGCCTCGGCGTTCTTTCTGACCATCCCATCCCCTTTGAATACAAACCTCTTCTTCAGCTACGCTATAATTGGCCGGTATTTTGCAATTTATCCCCATTTGTGGATGCCTAATCAGTGTTAAAGCCGTATTGACTATATTCCTTGAATTCACGGGTCTAAGGCTTTAGATGGTGTAAGGAACTGGTCAGAACGCTATTGTTGGCATTTTCACATTTGCGCCATGTGTGCCAGCCTTTGCCAATACACCAGGTCGCTGACGACAGTGGTTGTCGTTCGCGCCGCTTGTTTTTCTCGGAATCAGGGACACCGGGGGCAGTTTTTCGCCCGAAGCCCTGACGGTTTTTTCCGCGAAATGGCTGAGGTGGCGCGAGCCAATTATGGTTGTCTTCATTAAAGAGCTGAGGGCTTCAGTCCGTAAACCATGGTGCAACTAGCCCGTTGAGGCAGGACCCGGGACCGTCAAAGTGTCGCTTGCCGGGTTACCGTCCCAGCTGCGGGGGGGATTATGTCGCTTGCATTCGAACTGTACAGGGAAGTACTCGATAATCTCCACGAAGGTATGTACCTCATCAACGAGAAGAGGACGATCATCTTCTGGAACAATGCCGCCGAGCGGGTTACCGGCTACCTGGTCCCGGAGGTCGTCGGCAGGAAATGCAGGCATCACCTCTTCCGCCATACCAACTTCAAGGGGAAGTGTCTCTGCTCCCATGCCTGTCCGATCGAGCGGACGTTTACCGACCTGCGCCCTCGGGAGATCGACGTCTATGCCCACCACAAGGACGGGTCGCGCGTTCTCACACGGTTGCAGATTTCCCCGTTCAAAGACCCCTCGGGTGAAACCGTGGTGGCGGTGAAGTTCGACACTGATCCTGACAGCGCTTCTTTCCGCAAGAGATTCTACGAAGATCATGTCAAGAAGGAGCCTCACCAGGAAACATTGCCTCTTGTTGCCGAGCGGCGCGCGATTGAGCGGCAACTGACAGCCGACCTGGACGAACTGCGCCGCTATGGCTGGTCGTTCGGGATCATGTTCATCTCCGTTGATCGGTTCGATACTATTGTCTCCCAGTACGGATCGGCCTATGGGTACAAGGCTCTGCGCATGATTGCGGAGACCCTGACGAGGAACCTGCGCACCTCTGATATCGTCGGCCGCTGGGGGGAGAACCAGTTTGTGGTCATTGCGCTGAACGTGGACAGCCGTGGCCTGAAAGCGCTTGCCGATAGGCTCCGCGTCCTTGTGGCCCAATCCCGCCTTACCTGCTACAAGGAGCAGATTTCGTTCACCGTCTCCATCGGCGTTTCCGCTGCCCTGCCGGAAGACACCATGCCCGAACTGGTCGAGAGGAGCTCTATCCTCCTGCGCAAGAGCTGTTCTGCCGGCGGGAACATGGTGACTATCTAAGCTTCCTCACTCGACGCGTCTAATGACCGCCCTTCCGCCGAGTGAGCGCTGTCTCGGTTTGCGTGTCGTTGCGTCCCTTCGCCTCCCCCCATTCTTCCCCACCGTCCCTTTTCCCTTATTCTGATTTTGTTCGTCGAGAACCCCACTCTGCCTCTGCCCGCATTGCAACCGGACACGGCTCTGGTATGTTTGTCTAGACAGCATCACGGCTGCGAAGGGAGGGCGGGCATGGCAAAGGACGTGCGCAATTTTATCGATGGCAGGTGGGTTTCCTCCCGCAGCGCCAGAGCGTTCGACAGTATCTGTCCTGCAGACAGGCGTGATATCGTTGCCCGTGTCGCCCTCTCTTCCCGCGAGGACGTGGACGATGCCGCCGCAGCCGCCCGTGATGCTTTGCCTGCCTGGAGCAGGCTGCCGGCACCCCGTCGGGGGGAAATACTCTTCCGGGCAGGCGAAATTCTCCTGGAGCGTAAGGCCGAACTGGGGAAACTGGTTACCCGTGAGATGGGCAAGGTCCTGCCCGAAGGGCTGGGCGACGTCCAGGAAGCCATCGACATGGCGTATTTCATGGCTGGTGAGGGGCGGCGCCTGCAGGGAGAAACGGTCCCTTCCGAGCTTCCGAACAAAGATTGCCGCAGCGTGCGGGAACCCCACGGGGTGGCAGCCCTCATCACGCCGTGGAACTTCCCGACAGCCATCCCCGCGTGGAAGCTCTTTGCCGCCCTCATCTGCGGCAACACCGTCATCCTCAAGCCATCCTCCGAGACCCCTGCCTGCGCCGCCGCCCTGGTCGCCATCCTGGAAGAGGCCGGGCTTCCCACC
>DATDMX010000238.1:0-2867 GCA_036518575.1 Geobacteraceae bacterium
GGCTCTGGGGCGTCTGGAAGCGGCAACCGAGCCCCCCGACGAAGTTGACCGCCAGTTCGATAATGTCGCGCCAGAAGTAGAGGCACAGGGCGATGAGGGTGCCGAGGTGCAGGGCAACATCGAAGGTTATCCCCGATTCGGGCCAGTGCAGAAGCCGCGGTATGAGGATCAGGTGGGCGGAGCTGCTGATGGGCAGCACTTCGGTGAAACCCTGGATGGCGCCGAGAACGGTTGCGTGAAGTGGGTGCATGCAGCTTCCTCTCCTCTGTGGATAAACGCGAGCACATTAGTCGATGCGCGCGGGAAAATCAAGTTATAAATCCTTTACTTCCGGGGTTTGGGAGAGGGCTGATGTCTGCGGAAAGCCTAATGGCGTGGTTTGATGGTTGCTCGGCAGACGCACCTCGTCCGGGCCGAACTTTTTTGTTTATGGTCCGTAAAAATTGTGCTAGGTATAGACGGTTTGTGTCAACAACCTGATGAGAGAGACGAGGAGTGGAGGCCCCATGTTCGGACTGATTCCCAAGGATAAAAAATTTTTCGCCATGTTCAAGGAGATGACCAGCAGGATCATCGAAGGTGCGGAACTCCTCAAGGATATGCTTGACACGTTCGACGACCCCGTCGGCAGCCAGAGAAAGATCAAGGACATCGAGCACAAGGGTGACTCCCAGACCCACGACATCATCAAGAAGCTCAACAAGAGCTTCATCACCCCGTTCGACCGGGAGGATATCTACGCCCTGTCGGCCGCTCTCGACGACGTTCTCGATCTCATCGACGCCTCGGCCCAGCGCTTCGTCATGTACAACGTGGAAAAGCCCACTCCCGAGGCAAAGGAACTCGCCTTCCTCATTCTCAAGTCGTGTCAGACCATCGACAAGGCGGTCGGGCTTCTGGGGGGAAGGCTTGAACCCATCAGCGAATACTGTGTCGAGGTGAACGCCCTCGAAAACGAAGCCGACCGGGTCTGCCGCGAAGCCATCAGCCGCCTTTTCGACGAGGAGAAGGATCCTATCCAGCTCATCAAGTGGAAAGAGATCTATGAGACGCTTGAGCGGGCCACCGACAAGTGCGAAGATGCCGCCAACATTCTGGAAAGCGTGGTGGTGAAAAATGCCTGACGCCGCCCTCGTGCTCCTCATTCTGGTTGTTGCGGCGGCCCTGCTTTTCGATTACGTCAACGGATTCCACGATACGGCCAACGCCATTGCCACAAGCGTCTCGACTCGAGCTCTTTCCGTCAAGGCTGCTATCTTTATGGCTGCCATCCTTAACTTTGCCGGCGCCATGACCTCCACCAAGGTGGCGACCACCATAGGGAAGGGAATTGTCGACCCTTCGAACGTCACGCAGATGGTCGTTCTTGCCGGCGTAGCCGGCGCCATCATCTGGGACATCGTTACGTGGTACTACGGTCTTCCGTCCTCATCGTCCCACGCCATCATCGGCGGCCTCATGGGGGCCGTCGTTGCCCATGCAGGGGCATCGGAACTGCATCTGTCGGGACTGAAGAAGATCATCCTCGCTCTCATCATCTCACCCGTGCTCGGCACGATCATGGGTTTCTTCTTCATGGTCATCTTTCTCTGGACGCTGCGAAGGCGCTCCCCGTACGGCGTCAACCGCGGCTTCAGGAAGTGTCAGATTTTTTCCGCCGCTTTCATGGCCTTCTCCCACGGTACGGCCGACGCCCAGAAATCCATGGGCGTCATCACCATGGCCCTCCTCAGCTATGGCGTCATTCCCACCTTTGATGTGCCGACATGGGTCAAGATAGCTTGCGCCACGGCCATGGCGCTCGGGACCGCTGCCGGCGGTTGGCGCATCATCAAGACAGTGGGGCGCGACTTCGTAAAGCTTCAGCCGGTCAACGGGTTTTCCGTCGACGCGGCTTCCACCTCGGTCATTCTGGGAGCCGCCATGTTCGGCCTGCCCACAAGCACCACCCACGTCATCACGTCGGCGATCCTCGGCGTTGGACTCTCGAAGCGGATGTCAGCCGTCAACTGGGGGATCGCCCAGCGCATCGTCGTGGCCTGGGTCCTCACCATCCCCGCGTCGGCTATCGTGGCCTACCTGACGTATATGATACTGAACCCCTTCCTCGGCAAGTAAACAGGGTATTCGAGATTATAAAAAAAGGCAGCCGTGTGAATCACGACTGCCTTTTTCGTTGTCGGGAAAACTTCTCGTCACTCCACGTCGAGTTCCTCACCGGTTTCCTCCATCTCGCGCGCCAGCTCGGCCTGCGTCTCGTCGCGTTTGCGAAATTTCACCACCAGGTAGTAACAGGCCAGATAGGCGACGATGGCGGCCAGAAAGCCGATGATGGAACTCCCGAGGAGCAGGGACGCCGCATACTTCTTGAGGCATTGCCATTCAAGCCCCCTCACCTTGAGTTCCATGGGGGGGAGGCCGCGCAGCACCCGGCCCAGCTTGTAGGAAAGCCCCAGGGCCGGGACGACGGTGAGGGGCGTGTTGACCCATGCACCCGTGATACACGTAAGCTTGTTAAGCCGGAAGATGAAGGCGATGGCGATGGCGAGCGGAGTGTGGGCGCCGAAGAAGGGGGTAAAGCTGATGAAGACACCGACGGCAAATCCGGCGGCGATGTGTCCCGGATGACTGTCGAGGGAGAGAATCGCCTTGAAGCGCTGTTTCAATTTTTCCTTGTCGAACAACAGATCACCTCATGGAAAATCGAGAGCTCAGTCTAGAATCCCCACCCCGGTTTGTCAATGCAATTCCATGGCTGATGAATAACAAATGATTGAAGCGGCTTCATTTTATCCTCCTGGTGCCGCGGCCTGCGGTATACTTTTTACTGCTTGACAATATGGGAAAGAATATATATATAATTCAAT
>DATDMX010000239.1:0-2792 GCA_036518575.1 Geobacteraceae bacterium
TCGTCCGCTCCCCCTTGGGGTCGAACCCTGGGAGATTCAGGTCTTCGAGGATGTACGGTTTCAGGTCTTCCTTGGTGATCTCCGTCAGGTACTTGGCAGGAATGATTTCATCGGTATTGATGTCCGACCGGTCGAGAAAGAGGGCCGGTCCGCCGAAATTTTTCATATAACTATCTCCTTATGGCGAATGTAAGGGCACGGTTACCGCACCCTGGGCGGGAAATTCGACCCTACAGATACTTCCGCGGGTCGGCCATTTTCCCCTCTATGGCGGTGGCGGCGCTGGTGGCCGGGGACATGAGGTGAACCATCCCGCCCTTGCCCATCCTTCCCATGAAGTTCCGGTTGGTGGTGGAGGCGCAAACTTCGCCCTCGGCAAGGACGCCGTTGCTCATCCCGAGACAGGCGCCACACGTAGGGTTGGTGACGCAGAAACCTGCCTCCATGAAGATATCGATCAACCCTTCCTTCAGGGCATCCTGGTAAACCTTCGGTGTGGCCGGGGAGAGAATACCCCGCACGGTGGAAGCGATCTTCTTTCCCTTGAGAATCTGGGCAGCGATCCTCAGATCCTCGAGCCGGCCGTTCGTGCAGGAGCCGAGGTAAACCTGGTCCACCGGCGTGCCTGCCATCTCCGATATCGGTTTGACGAGATCGGGTTTGTAGCCGTAGGTAACCACCGGCTCCAGGGTGGAGACATCGATATCGATTACCCGGTCGTAGACAGCATCATCATCCGACCACCATTTCCTGAAATCGGTCAGGGCGGCCTCTTTCGATGCGTACTCGCCGCTGATGAAGGGCCAGAGGTAGTCGACGGTCACGGCGTCAGGCATGCAGATACCAGAGGTCCCCCCCGCCTCGATCGCCATATTGCAGAGGGTCATGCGCGATTCCATGGTCATCGCTTCCACTACCTCGCCGCGGAACTCCATCACCCGGTCGGTGGCACCGTTCACTCCGAGCTGGCCGATGACATAGAGGATGACATCCTTTGCAAAAACGCCCTTGGGAAGCCGGCCGTTCACATTAATCCGAATCGTCTTCGGTTCGCGGAACGCGCAGACGCCCTTCAGAATCCCCACTTCCAGATCGGTGGTCCCGACGCCGGCGGCAAAGGCACCGAAGGCCCCGTGAGTGCAGGTATGAGAGTCGCCCATGATGACCGTATAGCCGGGACGGATGTACCCTTTCTCGGGGAAGAGTGCATGGCAGACGCCATTATGACCGATATCGAAAAAGTCCTTGATATCATGCCGCCTCGCCCAATCGCGAAGAATTTTCGCCTGGGTGGCGGTCTTGGTGTCCTTGCTCGGGGTGACGTGGTCAATCACCGCCTTGATCTTCGTGGTGTCGAATACCCGGTCCTTGCCGCGCGCCATGAGGTCATCAATGGCGATGGGGGTGGTTATTTCATGGCACAACACTGCATCAATCCTCAGCACGGTGGTACCGGGGAATGGCTCATCCACCAAGTGACTGGCGAATATCTTCTCAGCTGTTGTCTTTCCCATACGGCTCTCCCTTTCGCGGAAACGAAATTGCGTGATTAATCGAATAATGTACTCAAAACGGCGTGATAAATCAAATCAATTATTTGCATCAACCACTCATTACGATTGCCACCGATAGCTACCAATGGTATACTGGCGCGAATTCCTGCGAGGAGAGCGAGCGGCCATGGAACTGAGTTTCACCAAGCCAAACCCTGCCATTGACCCCGTCATTGACGAACTTTTCGAGAAGGTCGGTGGCATCCATCATCCTGACCTTGTCCGGGAGATGATTCTCTCCGCTCTCAAGTCAGGGCAGGAATCCGACTACCCCGCCGACCTGAAGATGATCGGCAACACCATGAAGGAGATGCGCTACACCTACAAGGTATTCTCGCAGTACCGACAGCGCAAGAAAGTGACCATCTTCGGCTCGGCCCGGATCGAGCCCGATGAGCAGATCTACCAGAAATGCATCCGCTTCAGCCATCGACTGGCGGAGATGGGGTACATGATCATCACCGGCGGCGGACCAGGCATCATGCAGGCCGGCAACGAGGGGGCAGGGAGCGAAAACTCCTTTGCCGTCAACATTCGCCTCCCTTTCGAGCAGCGCCCCAACCCCGTGATGCTCAGGAATCCGCGCCTCATCAACTATAAGTACTTCTTCAACCGCAAAGTGGCGTTCGTCAAGGAAACCGACGCCATTGCCGTTTTCCCCGGCGGCTTCGGCACGCTCGACGAAGCGATGGAGGTTTTCACCCTCGTCCAGACCGGCAAAACCGCCCCCAAGCCCCTCGTTCTCATCGATGACGAAACCGGCTTCTGGGACCGCTGGTTCGATTTTGTCAAGGAGGGAATGCTGGCCCGGGGGTTCATCTCGGCCGAAGACTTTGCCATCTTCACCGTGACACGTAACGAAGAAGAGGCGATCCAGGTCTTTGAGGAATTCTATCGCAACTACCACTCCCTGCGCTTCGTCGACCACCTGCTCGTCATTCGCCTCAACAAGGAGTTGACGGCGGAAGACATCGAGGTTCTCGAAAACGAGTTCCCCGACATACTTCTCGCGGGCACTCGTATCGAACGCATCGCCGCCCTCCCGGAGGAAGCCGACGAACCCGACCTCCTCGACCGCCCCCGCATAGCCCTGCATTTCGACCACAAACACTACGGCCTCCTCATGGCCTTTATCGGCCGGATCAACACCTTCTGAGGACACGGACAACCTTCTCCCCGAAAAAGAAAAAAGCCTGTCTGAGACAGGCTTTTTTCTTTCACAAGCACACGACGTCTAGC
>DATDMX010000240.1:0-2887 GCA_036518575.1 Geobacteraceae bacterium
CACGCTCTTCGGCGAGAAGGTGGTGCTCCGGCTCCTCGACAAGTCCAACCTCCAGCTCGACATGACCAAGCTCGGGTACGAGCCCGAAGCGCTGGAGTTTTTCAAGCGCGAGATTCACAAGCCTTTCGGCATGGTGCTCGTCACCGGCCCGACGGGGAGCGGCAAGACAGTCTCCCTTTACTCCGCCCTTTCGGAGCTCAACAAGACAACCGAAAACATCTCCACCGCCGAGGATCCGGTGGAATTCAACTTCGCCGGCATCAACCAGGTGCAGATGCACGAAGATATCGGCCTCAACTTCGCCGCCGCGCTTCGCTCCTTCTTGCGTCAGGACCCGGACATCATCATGATCGGCGAGATCCGCGACTTCGAGACCGCCGAGATCGGCGTAAAGGCCGCTCTTACCGGGCATCTCGTCCTTTCCACGCTCCATACCAACGACGCACCCGCAACCATCAACCGTCTCCTCAACATGGGCATCGAGCCGTTCCTTGTGGCCTCGGCGGTAAATCTCATCACGGCGCAGCGTCTGGCGCGGCGTGTCTGCGGTGAATGCAAAACCGTCGAGCACATCCCCGTGCAGGCGCTCATCGATGCCGGGGTGTCACCGGAAGAGGCCCCGGATTACGTTTGTTACAAGGGCCAGGGGTGTACTACCTGCAACGGTACCGGGTACAAGGGGAGGGTCGGATTCTACCAGGTTATGCCCATGCTCGACGAGATTCGGGAGTTGATTCTCAATGGCGCCAATACCGCCGAGATCAAACGGGAATCGATACGCCTGGGGATCAAGACCATGCGCATGTCCGGCCTCACCAAGGTGAAGGAAGGCGTAACCTCGCTGGAAGAAGTGCTTCGCTGCACTGTGGCGGACTAACCGGGAGACATATCTATGGCTAATCTGCATCAGCTTCTGAAAGAACTCGTCGAGAGAGGTGGGTCAGACCTGCACATAACCACCAACTCGCCGCCCCAGATCCGGCTCGACGGCAAACTGACGCCGTTGAATGCCCCCCCGTTGAAGGCTGAGGATACCAAGCAGCTCTGCTACAGCGTCCTCACCGACTCGCAGAAACACAAGTTCGAAGAAGAGAATGAACTCGATCTCTCCTTCGGCGTGAAAGGACTCTCCCGCTTTCGCGGGAATGTTTTCGTCCAGCGGGGTGCCGTGGGTGGCGTGTTCAGGGTCATCCCCTACAAGATTTTGACGTTTGACGAGTTGGGGTTGCCGCCCGTGGTGAAGACGTTGGCAGCCAAGCCGCGCGGGCTTATTCTCGTTACCGGACCTACCGGAAGCGGCAAGTCGACCACCCTTGCCTCCATCATCGACCACATCAACATCGAGCGGCACGATCACATCGTTACCATCGAGGACCCGATCGAATACCTCCACCCGCACAAGGGATGTCTCGTGAACCAGCGGGAAGTGGGGGCTGACACCAAGAGCTTCAGGCATGCTCTCAAGTACGTGCTGCGCCAGGACCCGGATGTCGTTCTCGTGGGAGAGTTGCGGGACCTGGAAACGATCGAGGCGGCCTTGACACTGGCGGAGACCGGCCATCTTTGTCTCGCGACCTTGCACACCAATTCCTGCGCCCAGACGATGAATCGTATCATCGACGTATTTCCCCCCTACCAGCAGACCCAGGTCCGCGCCCAGCTTTCCTTTGTTCTCGAAGGGGTTATGTCGCAGACGCTCATCCCCAAGGTCGGCGGACGGGGACGGGCACTGGCGCTTGAGATAATGGTTCCCAACCCTGCCATCCGCAACCTTATCCGTGAGGACAAAATACATCAGATTTATTCCCAGATGCAGGTCGGCCAGGACAAGTTCGGCATGCAGACCATGAACCAGTCTCTTTATTCTCTGTTCTCCCGTCGCTTGATAAGCGTGGATGACGCTTTGGGCCGATCGCCTGAACCCGATGAGTTGAAACAGATGATCATGGCAACCACTGGGCCCGGGGCACAACAGAGACGGCCCCTCAGGTAAGCCAGCCGGAATGAGGAGGAGCGATGCCTAAATTTAGTTGGGAAGCCAGAAGCAAGTCGGGATCGACCCAAAAAGGTGAGATGGAGGCGGCTAACGCTGCCGCGGTCGAGGCCCAGCTCAAGAAATTCGGCTTTTCAGGGATAACGATCAAGGAAGAGGGAAAGGCCATGAAGCTGCCCGGGTTCGGCGGCAAGGTCGATACCAAGGACCTGGTCGTTTTTACCCGGCAGTTCGCCACCATGATCGATTCGGGACTCCCACTCGTGCAGTGTCTTGAAATCCTTGCCAGTCAGCAGGAGAACAAGACCTTCAAGACAATTCTCTACAAGGTGAAGGAAGACGTGGAGAGCGGCTCCACCTTCGCGGATGCCTTGAAGAAGCATCCCAAGGCGTTCGATGACCTCTATGTCAACCTGGTGGCCGCCGGGGAAATAGGGGGTATCCTCGATACGATCCTCAGTCGGCTTGCCGCCTATATCGAAAAGGCGATGAAGCTGAAAAAGCAGGTGAAGGGTGCCATGGTCTACCCTGTCACCATCATCGGCATTGCCGTCCTCGTCATCGGCGTTATCCTCGTCTTCGTCATTCCAACGTTCGCCAAGATGTTTGCCGATTTCGGCGGCGAATTACCGGGGCCGACGAAATTCGTCATCAACCTCAGTAACTTCATGAAGAAGTATGTCATCCTCATGGTCATCGGTTTTTTTGTCGCTTCATCCATGTTCAAGAAATACTATTCGACCCCGAAGGGGAAAAAGACTGTCGATGCCCTCGCGTTGAAAATGCCGGTCATCGGGCCCCTCATCAGGAAGGTGGCCGTGGCCAAGTTTACCCGTACTCTCGGCACCATGATCAGCAGCGGCGTGCCCATAATGGATGGGTTGGAAATCGTTG
>DATDMX010000241.1:0-2874 GCA_036518575.1 Geobacteraceae bacterium
TACCCTCACCATGTTCCTCGCCAACATCGGCGTCACCCTCTGCGTCGTGGTCGGGGCCGCCAAGCGGACCACCTCGGCCGCCGACTTCTACGCCGCCGGTGGGGGGATCACGGGCCTGCAGAACGGCTGGGCCATCGCCGGCGACTACATGTCCGCCGCCTCGTTCCTGGGGATGTCGGGTCTCATCTCCCTCTACGGCATCGACGGCTTCATGTACGCCGTCGGCCCCCTGTTCTCCTTCATCGCCATTTTGCTGGTGGTGGCCGAGCCGTGCCGCAACGCCGGTAAATACACCCTGGGGGACATCCTCTCCTTCCGCGCCTCGCCCAAGCCGGTACGGGCCGTGGCAGCCCTTTCCACGGTGACCGTTTCCCTCTTCTACCTCATTGCCCAGATGGTAGGGGCCGGGAAGCTCATGCAGGTGCTCCTCGACATCCCGTACCGTTTCTCGGTCATCGGCGTCGGCGTCCTCATGGTGGGGTACGTGGTCTTCGGCGGCATGAAGGCCACCACGTGGGTGCAGATCATCAAGGCGGGCCTCCTCATGAGCGGCACCGTGCTCCTGGCCATCCTCGTCATGTCGAAGGCGGGTTTCAATCCCTTCGGCTTCTTCGACTCGGTGGTGGCGAGCCAGTTCGTCCAGGACCATGTGCGCATGAATGTCCTCAAGGACGCGCTCCCCAAACAGGGCTTCGACTACGGCCAGCGCTTCATGGAGCCGGGACTCTTCCTCAAGAATCCCCTTGACCAGATCTCCCTCGGTATCGCCTGGGCCCTTGGGGCGGCGGGCCTTCCCCACATCCTCATGCGCTTCTTCACCGTCCCCAATGCCCAGGAGGCGAGAAAATCCATCGTGGTGGCCCTCTTCATCAACTCCACCTTCTTCTTCCTCATCAACCTCATCGGCTTCGGCGCCGCCCTCTACTTGACCCCGCAGCTCATCAGCTCCGTGGACAAGGGGGGTAACATGGCGACGCTCCTCCTGGCGCAGAAACTTGGGGGCGGGGCCGGCTCCTTCGGCGGTGACCTCTTCCTTGCCTTCATCTGCGCTGTCGCCTTCGCCACTATCCTTGCGGTCGTCTCGGGCCTCGTGTTGGCAGCCTCGGCCGCCATCGCCCATGACGTCTACGTGAACATCATCAAGGGGGGCAAGGCCGACCAGCAGACGCAGGTCCGGGTGGCGCGTCTCACCTCGCTCTTCGTCGGCATCGCGGCCATCATCATGGGGCTCGCGGCGGAGAAGGAAAACGTCGTCGCCCTCGTGGCGCTCGCCTTTGCCGTGGCTGCCTCGGGGAACTTCCCGGCGGTCATGCTCTCTCTCTTCTGGAAGCGCTTCAACACGGCCGGTGTCGTCTCGGCTCTCGTGGTGGGGACGGTGTCGGCCTTGGCGCTCGTCATGATCTCGCCGGTCATGACCTATCCCCAGAAGATCGCCGACGACGCCAAGAAGATCGTTACGACCCTTGAGAAGAAGCAGGCCGAAGGGGTTGTGCTCGCCGACAAGGACGTGAAGGCGCTGGAAAAGGCCCGCGCGGACTTCAAGAAGAACGACGGCGGCACTTCCATGGTGGGCCTCAAGCAGGCCATTTTCCCGCTGAAGAATCCCGGTATCGTTTCGGCGCCGTTGGGTCTTCTGGCGGCAATTATCGGGACGTTGCTCTTTAGGGACAGGAGGGCGGAGGAGATGTTCGACGAGATCGAAGTACGGCAGATTACGGGGCTAGGAATCTCGGGAGCTTCGGACCACTGAGTAGCAGGCGGGTGCGGCCTTCCGACCGCCTCGCCGCCGTGTCCTCGAATTCGCGCCTCAACGTAGCCCTGCTACGCCTCGGCACGGCTTCTGCGGGCCGGCGACGATTCGGCCGAAATTCCGCACCCGGTGGGTGAAGGCCCGTTTCAAGAAATCCCTCCCTCCCCTTCAAGGGGAGGGAGGGGTGGGGATGGGGTAACGCAGCTTCTGCCATGTAATGTTGCTCTTTATCAGTCATGATGTACCTTTTCAGCCCCTGCGGGACGCCGCGGGGGCTGAAAAAAACTTTTTGTCTGCAGTTGACGTAAACGAAACTATTTCGTCGGGAGGATTCAGGATATGGGAGAGACGGCCGCAGTGATCGGGGATGAGGGGATCCGCATCCTCAACGACATGAGCAAGGAAGAACTCATCAGGATCATCTGTGACGATGCCAAGAACTGGCTTGCCCATGACGGGCTCTGGTTCCAGGCGGTGGAGCGGACTCATGGCATGGATGCTGCCATCGATGCCGATCGTGAGGCGTGGCGTCATTTCACCGTCATCGAGGCGAAGCGGATCATGGAGCGGTTGGGGATGAAACCGGGGGGCGGGATTCCGGCCCTCGTGGAATGCCTGAAGCACCGTTTCTACGCCCGTCTTAACCTCCAGGACGTGATCGAGCAGAGCGACACGCGGGTCGTCTTCCGCATGCTCGACTGCCGCGTGCAGTCGGCCAGGAAAAGGAAGGGGCTCGACGATTTCCCCTGCAAGAGCGTGGGGATCGTGGAGTATGCCGAGTTCGCCAAGGCTGTGGACCCGCGCATAAAGACCCGCTGCATCGCCTGTCCTCCGGACGCACACCCTGAAACTTTCTGGTGCGCCTGGGAATTTACCGTGGAGGCGTGATGTTAACATCCCCCTTTGTCAAAGGGGGACTTTCAACCAGGAAGTTCTGAAAAATCGGAGGTCCACAATGCATACAGCTGCCGTCCAGCCTTACCAATCCACCCACAAGATTCGCTTCGTGACCGCTACAAGCCTCTTCGACGGCCACGACGCCTCTACGAACATCATCCGCCGCATCCTTCAGTCATCGGGCGCCGAGGTGATTCACCTGGGGCATAACCGCTCGGTGGAGGAGA
>DATDMX010000242.1:0-4362 GCA_036518575.1 Geobacteraceae bacterium
CTTCGAAATGGGCAATCCCCTTCTTCTCGATCTCCATGGCGACTTCCAGAGCCTCCAGATCGCCGGTGCCGAAGCCCACACCGGGCACGCCCTCCGGCTCAAGGGAAATGGTGGAGCCGCCGTAGAAGACCCAGCGCTCCCCTTCGCTCAGGGAGTTGTAGAGCTCGGTAAGCTTCAGGTAATGGGCTTCCTCGGTTTTCGCCAGCCAGCGGAAAATTCTTTTCCCCCCCGGCTCGAAGGTTTTCTGCTCCGCTGCGGTGTAATAGTCGAAAGTTTCCTTTTCCATCTCCATGGCGCGCATGATGGCGTCAAGCATTTCTTTCTTGTGTTCGCTCATAGATTCTCCTCGTTGACAAGTTTTCCCAACTGCAGCAACTCCTCGACGGAGCCGACGCGAAAAACTCCGCATCCCAGGGCAGCGGGAAAGCGAAGATCGATGTCGTAGCGGTCACCGATAAAGAGACTCTCCGACGGCGTCGCGCCGATGGCGTCAAGGAGCCGGCGCAGTGTTTCCCTGTCCGGCTTCGGCCGCCACGAGTACTCGATGGTGAACACCTCGCTGAAAAAACCGGCGAGCCCCAGAATTTCGAGAATCCTGCTGGCGAGGGGCCGGTTATTGTTCGTGTAAACGTAGAGCTGAAACCTCTCGGCAAGTGCCCCTGCAAGCTCCACCACCCGCTCGTCGCGGACCAGGAAGCGTTCCGGTTCCACCTCGGCGGCGAAGCGTCGGTGAAGCTCGACGATATCGCACCCCAGCTCGGTGCACGCCAGACTCAGGGTGGCGTCGATGCCGCGATCGGCGGTGAGCCGTGCCTTGGTTTCCCGCAGCAGAGACGTGGCATCGTCCACCGTCATACCCGCGGTTTCCGCAAGGTAGAGGCAGGCGACCCGGTTGATCTCCCGTCCCAGCTCCATGTTGACATAGAGGGTGCCGTCGAGATCGAAGACAAGCGTCGTAATCGGTGCGTGCACGCGGGTTTCCTTTCAGGCGCAGGTGAGAGACCGCAGCAAGTGCCTCTCTTTCTCACCCGACAAGTCTAGCATCCGCGCCCCTGGTGTCAAAACCCCTTCCCCCACTCCCTCATGCAGAGAAGGTGCGGCGCGTCAACCCCCTTCGCCTGGACGAGCACCCTGAAGGTGTCCCCCATGCCGCCGTCGGGCAGGATCAACTTCTTGAGGGTAAGCCGGATCTTGAGACGCTCCTCCTCCGAAGCAGCCCGCGCCTCAAGCGCCATCAACTCTTCGAGTATGCCCACAGCCATGAGAAAACGGTATTGCTCGCCGAACCAGACCGTCTTCAGACCGAGCTCCTCGCCGCACCGGACGAGATTGGTGAAGTCGACGTGGCTCGTGATGTCCTGGCGGCCAGGACGAAGGTACGGGTCTTCCACGACGGTGTGTCGATAGTAGCAGAGGAGGGTACCGTTCATGCGCACCGGAGCGTAGAGCTCGGCCGCCGGATAGCCATAATCGATGGTGAGGACAAATCCCCGTGAGAGAGCGCGGGTAGCCCCGGCAAGCCATGCACTGGCCGCCAGGCTGACTTCCGCGCGCTGGCCAATCGTCAGCTGCACCCCGACACGCTCCAACTGGGCCACGATCGCCGGCGTGGAAAGGGGACGGAGCTCCTCGGCGAACGTTTCGCCGACAGTGACGTACACCTCCCGCAACCCCTCGGCGGTCATTTCCACCATGTGGGTCGGGAGCGCATCGATCAGCTCGTTGGAGAGGAGGCAGCCGGTGAAGGTGACGCGCCCGTCGGTCATGTCGGCCGGCTCGCTCCAGGCCGCTTTCGCTGCATGCTCGCCGAGCATCTGCCGCTGGGCTTCCCGTAGGGACGGCTCGGTCTCCACGAGCCGGTAGGTGAGGCCGGCATAGAGTTCCTGTCCGGTCTCGGCCAGCGTGTCGAGAATATCGCGGGCCAGCCTCCCGTTCGCCGCCCCGGCCTCAACGACCTCGAAGTCGGCCGGACGGCCCATCACGTCCCACATCTGCACGATCTCCCGGGCAATGAGGCGGCCGAAGACCTGGTGGACGTTGATGCTCGTGTAGAAATCCCCCTCTGCCCCCACCTTGCGGCCGGCCGAGGTGTAGTAGCCAAGCCCGGGCTCGTAGAGACAGGCGGCCATGTAGTCGGAAAAAGGAATTCCCCCGCGCTGCCGGATTCGCTCACGGAGAACCGGCTGCAGGGGCGTTTCTTCGAATTGCTCCACGCTTCCTCCTTAGGGAGTGAAAAAATCTTTTATAGTGGAAGGTGTGCCGTTTGTCAATCCGGGCATGGCTCACGCGGCGCCAGACCTCAGGCATAGGAACGGCTGAGGGCCGCGGCGATCTCCGCGAGCTCCTGCCGCAGCTCGGCCGGGGCCAGGAGCTCGGCATGCCGGCCGTAGGAAAGTACCCAGGCGACGATCTCCATGCGCCCGCCGGCGGTGAAGGAAACGACCACACTCCCGTCGGGCTCCTCCACCACCACCTGGGTCGGGTGCCAGAGCCGCTCCCGCACCATATGGGCCACGGTCGGCGCAAAGCGGACCGACACGGTGAGCGGCGCCTCGTCGACGATGCCGAAGGCACTCTTCAGCTGCGTCTCCGGCCGGTAGTCGTCCGGCAGCTCGAACCGCTCCCTCCCCACCTCCACGTCCCTGATCCGCTCCACGGCAAAAGTGCGCAACGCCCCGCGGTTGACGGCATGGCCCAGGAGATAGAGCCCTCCCTTGTAGAAAAGAAGCGTGTAGGGTTCCACCTCGTAGGCAACGGGTGCCCCCTTACCCTTGGCGTCGTAGGTGATGGTGACGCGGTACTGGTAGAGGAGCGCTTCGCGCAGACGCTTCAGCTGTTCGGACGCCCGGCCGTAATCCCGGGCCCCCTGGAGAAGAGGAAGGGAGACGTGGGCGATTCGCTCCATGTGAGCGGCATAGCGCGGCGGGAGGACCGAATTGACCTTGCGGAAGATCGCCTCCATGTCGTCATGAAAGGGTGTCCCCTTCAAGAAATCGGCCTGGGAGCGGAGAAAGGAAAGAGTCAGAAGTTCCTGGAGGGTAAAATTGACAGGGGGGACATCCTTGAAGCGGGTGAGAAAGCGGTAGACCTTCGCACCGTCGCGCCATTCGGACACGAGGGGATAGCCGGCCTCGTGAATGGCGTTCAGGTCGCGGTGGATGGTGCGGCGGTTGACGCCGGTCTCCTCCGCAAGCTCCTCGATGGTGATGCCGTGGCGCGCCTCGATGAGGCGGATGACGTCGTGGACTCGCCCCGCCTGGGAATATTTCTTTGCCGGTTTACCCTTCTGCACCGCTCCTCCCGCTTCGCGCCATCATACCCCAGGTCGCGACGGCTGCAAAGACAAAAAGGCCGGCGGAGAACTCCGTCGGCCGGCGAATCGGAACGGGTCACGAGATGACGGTTACCGCCGCTTGTAAACTCCCATCAGGTGCCCCTCAGCGAGAACGTGCCCCTTCATCGCCCGCTCCACCTCGCCCTTGTCGGCGCTTGTGGGAAGGCCAAGGAGTGTATCGAGCGCATAGAGTTTGAAGAAGTAGCGGTGGCTCCCCGACGGCGGGCAGGGGCCGCCGTAGCCGTTGCGTTTCCAGCTGTTGCGCCCCTCGACGCTTCCCGGCGGCAGGCTGTTTTCCCGGATCTCACCAGTACCCGGTGGGATATTCCAGACCACCCAGTGGACCCAGGTCCCCACCGGTGCGTCGGGGTCATCCATGATGAGGACGAGCGATTTCACATGATCCGGAACGCCATGGATGGCAAGCGGCGGACTCGAGTCGCGGCCGTCGCAGGTATACACCGACGGAATGCTGGCACCGTGCGCAAAGGCAGGGCTCGACACCTGGAGTTCTCCCATCTTCGTTCCCCCTTTCCGGGCAGCGCCGGCGGACGCGGTCACCGCAAGTACCAGCATCAAACCGACGAGCAGCTTTCCCATACCCCGTGCCTCCCCTGTATGGCTGTATGTGGTACAGAGCTGCCCCCTATTTTACACCAACCAGGGAGAGCTGCAACGCTTCCGCCGCTTTTCCCGTTTCCCGACAGAGCATCGCGTGGTATCCTTCGAGCATGTGCCTCATCCTCATAGCCTACGACTGCCATCCCCATTACCGGCTCATCGTTGCCGCCAACCGGGACGAATACCACGTCCGGCCCACAGCGCCGGCCGCCTTCTGGGAGGAAACTCCGCAGCTCCTGGCCGGCCGCGACCTTCAGGGCGGCGGTACATGGCTCGGGATGACGACCACGGGTCGCTTTGCAGCCCTCACCAACTTCCGCGAACCCCATCGCCACCACCCCTCGGCGCCCTCACGGGGTCGACTGGTGAGCGACTTCCTCCAGGGGGACGCGGACATTGCCACTTTC
>DATDMX010000243.1:0-5557 GCA_036518575.1 Geobacteraceae bacterium
ACAAGCGTTCTCGCTCATGGTAAAGGCGGTCTCGGAGGACACCTTGAAGACCGCATCCCCCGTCTTCACCGGAAAAGGCGAGACAAGCGTGACGAGGGAGCGCTCGGGGGCTGCCTTGACGGCCCGGTTGGCCACGAAGAGCTCCTTCACGGTGAACCCCTTCCCCGCCATGTCGGACTTGGGCTGTACCCGTACCCGGTCCCCCACGTGGAGGCGGTCGCGGCTCTCGAAGGTGATCCGTTCGCCCCGCACGCTCTTCACCTCGCCCAAGAAGCGGCCGGTGGCCCCCTTCAGGCCGGGAGTGGCAATGTCGACGGGCTCGTGGGAGACGAGGAACCCCTTCGTGGGGGTGCGGCCGAAGGAGAGCTTCAGAAGTTCCTTGGCGGCGGCGAGCGCGGCCGGCCACTCCTTCTCCGTGGCGTCGAGCCCGCGCCGGTACGCCTCGACGACGCACGCCACGTACTCGGCCGACTTCATCCTCCCCTCGATCTTGAGGGAGGCGATACCTGACGCCACGAGCCGGGGGAGGAGCTCGATGCTGGAGAAATCGTTGGTGGAAAAGTAGTAGCCTTCCTTCCCCCGCGAGCGGTAGAAACGCCGGCACGGCTGGGTGCAACGGCCACGATTGCCGCTGTGGCCCCCCAGAAACGAGGAGAAGTAACACTGCCCGGAAATGGAGAAGCACAGGGCCCCGTGGATGAAACACTCGATCTCCAGCGGCGTGGCGCGGACAATGGCACCGATCTCATCGAGGTGAAGCTCCCGGGCGAGCACCACCCGCTCGAAGCCGAGCTCCGCCAGCTGCTGGACGCCAAGAGAGTTGTGGATTGTCATCTGGGTGGAGGCGTGGAGGGGGAGACCGGGAAAGTGGTTACGCACGAGACGGGCCACCGCCAGGTCCTGGATGATGACGCCGTCCACGGCCATGGCTTCAAGGGAGGCGAGCGTCTCCACGAGAAGCGGGAGTTCGGCTTCCTTCACGAGGGTGTTGAGGGTGACGTACACCTTGCGGCCAAGCCCATGGGCATAGGCGCTCATGCGCTCCATCTGCCCGAGGGTGAAGTTTCTCGCCTTGGCCCGGGCGGAAAAATCCTTGAGGCCGGCATACACTGCGTCTGCGCCCTTTTCCATGGCGGCGAAGAAGGCTTCGAGCGAGCCGGCCGGGGCGAGGAGTTCCGGTTTTTTCGTTGGTAGTGCGATTTTTTCCATCGTTCCAGACTACCCGAAGGGGAAAAATGCGTCAACATATGATTGTGACGGCCGCCGCAAGGCCGGCAATCGTTGTACGGGCGGGCTTTTTCTGATATATTTTGTCGTGCGTTCCACACTCTTGGAGGAGTCATGTACCCTGCTACCCGCCTTGCGACCCTGCTCACCGTTCTCCTTCTCGCCCTTTGCCCCGCGCTCGCTCTCGGGAAGGGCAACAGCTGCCTCGACTGCCACGCCGACGCGGCCAGGATGAAGGAGCTCGGCTATCCCCACTTCACCGTCACGCCGGAAGAGACGAAAGCACAGACCGGCATGGACGCCGGCTGCGCCGACTGTCACTTGGGGCATCCCGGCAAAAGGGAAAAGGACAAGGCCCATGCGGGCATGGGGCGGCTTCTCATCGTGAAGAAAAAGGGACTCACCGCGGAAACGGTCCAGCGCAAACACCCGCTTGAGATCGGCACCGACCCCATGACGCGGCTCAAATACGTGACGGACAAGGACGGCAAGCCCGCCGTTGACCCGGGCGTTGCCATGATTCTCTACCAGGACAGGCGCAAGGATACCCTCAGCCAGGATTTCACCATGATGGAGAAGACCTGCGGCGCCTGCCACGCCAAGGAGTTCACGGAGTTCAAGAAGAGCACCATGGGGAAAAACGGCAAACAGAGCCAGTATCGCTCATGGGCCGACAAGGAGCGCGGCCCCCACAACTGCGGCGTCTGGTTTGACGGCAATCTGGCGAATATCACAGCCGGCGCCACCGTCCCCCTCACCAAGGAGAAGGCCCTCCTCGGCCAGCGCTCCTGCGCCACCTGCCACGTGGGATGCCTCGACTGCCACTACGAGCCGCAGGCGAAGGACCCGACGAACCCGAAGCTCGGGATGCACACCTTCAACCGCAAGCCTTCCCCCCAGAGCTGCTATGGCGGAGGACGCGGAACCTACTGCCACGCCGGGCCGGAAGAGCGGCGCCGCGGGGCGGGCTTCTTCGGCGCGGGCTACTCCTACCCCGAAGGGGCGACCCCGGACGTCCACGCCGCCAACAAGGTCACCTGCCTCGATTGTCACGAGACGAGTGGCTCGAACCCCAGGCTCGGCCACGGCATGGTGCGCCGCCACGGCAAGTGCTACACCTGCCATCTCAAGGCGGTGCAGAGCCACCCCTACAGCGTGCACAAGATGCTCTCCTGCGAGGCCTGCCACATCCAGAACGTCGGCGGCTACCAGGGGACCTTCTGGGGCCCGGGCATTCTCGCCGGCACGCCCACGCCGTTCTTCAAATACAAGGAGTACTACGGCGTCATGCCGGAGCCGATTCTCATGCGCGACCAGAACCGGCGCTGGATTCCGGTGAAACCGTTCCCCATGGCGGTCGTAAACCAGAAAAGCGGCTACCCCTATCCCAAACCCCTCTCCCACTGGCGCTACCCCCTCGGCCCCTCGGAGCTCGAACGGACCGACGACGCCTGGGGGTATGCGGGGCTCTTCGGCGGACTGCCGGAAAACAACCAGGCCCTCCTCTGGATCCAGATGGACAAGGTATCCCACAAGTACGGCAAGAGCCGCAGCTGTGCGTCGTGCCACGACACGCCCAACGGCGAGCAGCGCCAGACGGTCACCTGGGAGTACAACGACGCCGGCGCCCTCCCCTTCACCGGGAGCCACACGGTGGTGGGGGATCACACCGGCATCTCTATCAAGGGGATGAAGGCCAACGAAAAGATCCAGCTCCTCGACGGTTTCGTCCTGTCGAGCTTCGCCCCGTGGCTGTACCTTCCCGACAAGTGGAGCGTGCGCGGGGATTTCGCCATCCCGGCACTCAAGGATCGCAAGAAGTACGACGAGCTGAGAAGTGACGCCGACAAGGCCCGGCAGGCAAAAATCTTCCACGCCAGATAAGAGTGAGCGGAGGCCACTCGTGATAAACCTCGCGCGCAAGAACCTCGAAGCCGAGAGCAGCAGGGTTGCCCTGCGCATCATGCTGATCTACGCCATCGTGGCCGGGCTGTGGATTCTCTTCTCGGACGAACTCTTGAGCGCCCTCGTCTCCGACCAGCGACTCCTCACCCGCATTTCTATCTTCAAGGGGCTATTCTTCGTCCTCGTCACGGCCCTCCTCCTCCACTGGCTCATCCGCCGTTACCTGCGAACGATCCGCGCCAAAGACGAAAAGCTCCAGACTATCGCCCAAGGAGTGGCCGGAGTGACCGGCGAGAAATTCTTCGCCACACTCGTGAAGCATCTCGCCCAGGCGCTCGAAGTCGACTATGCCTTTGTCGCCGAACTCTGTGACGGTGACCCGCCGACCATGCGCACCATAGACGTTTTCGGCAAGGGTGAACTCCAGGAAAACTTCACCTATAGCCTCGCCGGCACCCCGTGTGCGGACGTCATCAAGGGAGTGGGCACGGGTTGCTTCTTCACGGAAGGGGTGGCCCGGAAGTTTCCCGGCGACAACTTGCTCGCCAAGATGGGGGTCGAGGGATATATCGGCACCCCCCTGCGCAGCTCCTCTGGGCAAACCATGGGCGTACTCGCGGCGCTCAATTGCCGCCCGCTCGTGAACGTCGAGTTCGCCCGGTCGCTATTCCAGCTCTTCGCCGTGCGCGCCGCTGCGGAACTGGAACGACGGCATACCGAGGAGGTGCTGCGCAAGGCGGCCGTCACGTACCGGATCGTCGCCGACAACACCTACAACTGGGAATTCTGGGTCAACCCCGAAGGACAATTCGTTTACGCATCCCCCTCCTGCGAGCGCGTCACCGGCCATCTCCCCGCCGAGTTCCTCGCCGACCCCGGGCTGCTGGAAGAGCTGATTTATCCCGACGACCGGGGGCTTATGGCAACCCACAGCCATGACATACGCTCGGACAGCGCCCTCGAAGCGATAGATTTTCGCATCGTGCGTGCTGACGGGGAAGTCCGCTGGCTCCATCACGTCTGCCAGCCCGTCTTCGACGACGCCGGCACATTTCTCGGGAGGCGGGGAAGCAACCTCGACATCACCGAGCAGAAGGAGGCCGAAGAGGCTCTCCTCGCCCAGTTCACCCAGATGAGCACCATCTTCGACTCGCTTCACACGCTCGTCTACGTGGCCGACCTGGAAACCAACGAACTCCTCTATCTCAACAAGTACGGCACGACTCTCTTCGGCACCGACTGGCAGGGAAAAAAGTGCTTCGAAGTACTCCAGGCCGGCGACACCTCGCCCTGCGACTACTGCACCAACGACCGCCTCGTGCGCGACGGTCAGCCTCAACCCGACTGCGTCTGGGAATTCCACAACAGCGTCACCGACCGCTGGTACCAGTGCATCGACCGGGCCATCACCTGGCCCGACGGGCGTCTCGTGCGCCTGGAAATTGCCGTCGACATCAGCGAAAGAAAGCAGGTGGAACAGCTGAAGGATGAGATCATCTCCGCGGTGAGCCACGAGATGCGTACCCCCCTCACCGCCATGATGGGGTTCACCGAGTTTCTCCTCGAACAGGAGGTGGACCCGGCCCAGCAGAAGACCTACCTCAACACCGTCTACAAGGAAACCCGCCGGCTTAACGAGCTCATCAGCAATTTCCTCGATCTCCAGCAGATGAAGGCCCGGCTCGTCACGTACCGCTTCGCCCCCCTGGACGTACCTCCGCTGCTCAAGGATGCCGCAGCCCTGTTCTCCTTTGACCGGGAGGAACACCGGATCGTCATCGATTGCCCGGCGGAGCTCCCACCGGTACGGGGAGACGAGGCACGGCTCCACCAGGTACTGGCCAATCTTCTCTCCAATGCCATCAAGTACTCGCCCAGGGAAACCGATGTCACCCTGAGCGCCCGCAGTGAAGGGAGCGAAGTCGTTATCTGCGTACAGGACAAGGGGAAAGGGATACCGGCGGAATTGCGGGAGAGGATTTTCGACAAGTTTTATCGCGTCGACAACACCGACCGCCGGCTCGTCGGCGGTACGGGGCTTGGACTTGCGCTCGTACGCGAACTCGTCGCCGCCCATGACGGCAGGGTGTGGGTGGAAAGCACGGTGGGGGCAGGAAGTACGTTTTGCGTGGCGCTGCCCGTAACGGACGCGGAAGACAAAGGCGATTAGGGGAAGCACGAACTTGCATGCTTCCCCCATTTAATGCCAATTTACTGCCGGCGGGCGTGTCGTTTCGTCTTCTTCGCGGCCTCGGCGAGGGAGAGAATGTCCTGCTGGCTCACCCGCCAGACGCCCTCCTCCTTGACGAGTTTGAAGGAGCGGGTCTTGAACTCGGTCGTCCCGCCCCCCTCGAAGCCAAGCTTCGCCCGCACCGTCGCCTTGCTGTCCCCCTGAAGGGAAACCTTCACCTCCTGCATCTTCTCC
>DATDMX010000244.1:0-5232 GCA_036518575.1 Geobacteraceae bacterium
CCCACCTTATAGTTGTAGGAGTAGTGACCGCGGGGAAAGCGCGCACGGATGAAGTCGGGAGCGGTGTCGAAGCTGCCGTGGCACGCAAGGCACGACTTCTCGGCGACCATGGGGAGGAGATAGCGGAAGGCGGCGTCGGTCTTTTTCCCCACCACCTGCCAGGTTTCCTTGATCTCCCCGGACGCAAACTTCTCCAGCAGGGCGGTCTCGAAAGCATCGGGTCGATTTGCCGGGTTGCGGTAGCGCAGCGATACCTGACGGACGTAGTACTTGCTCCCCTGGGTGATCTTCTTTGCCACCTGGGTGGCGACCACCTGGGGGACGAGGGAATAGTTGTTCTGCGGCTCACCGCGGACGACGCTCGACATGTAGTCGCGGGTTTCGATGATCTGCTTGGCGAAGTTGCGGGCGTTGTCGACGGCCACCTTGAGGATGAGCGACTGCTGGCGCTCGTAGATGAGGACGGCGGCCACCGCGAAAAGGGCGATGAGGAGCAGGGATATGATGAGATTGAACTTGGTACCGACCTTGAGGTTGCCGTACCAGGACATGGACGCCTCCGGTTAGATGCGGATTTATCCGCAAAGTATACCGGGAGGCCGCGGAATCGCAAGTAAAAAGCGGCTCTGGCGCGGTCGGGCTACGACCGATGACAGCCGAGACAGATGGCCTCGGTCGAGCGTCTCTTGAGGAGCGAGGCCGGGTCCTTGGGCTGACCCTTGCCCATGAGCTTCTCGCCGATCTTGTGGCAGTCGAAGCAGCCGATGTCCTTGGCCTGGGTGGCCTTGTGCATTTTCACCATCGCGGGGTTTTTGCTGTGGCAGACGTTGCACTGGAAGGCGGCGGCGTTGCCGGCCGTCACAAGGATAAGAAGCGCTGCGGCGGTTGCTGCTTTTGTCATGGGAGGGCTCCACGTTGTTAGTTTTACCGAGCATAGCTTGCCCTGCCGCAGCCGTCTTTGACGCAGGTCAAAAGACATGTGGTTTTCCAGCCACACGGCTTCACCCCTGCAGATACTCGGCTCATACATGCTGGGCCAACTCGATTCGCGCAAACACTGACAAACGGGGACAGCGGCTGCGCACTATCCCCATTTCGGTCCATCGGGCAAGACTCCCACCAATGCCGTGATGACACTATCAAGCTTGCCATCCTCCACATCCCCCATGAACGCCTATTATTTCGCACATATCTCCTGATTGCCTCCTAGCCCACCATCCCTTTCCGCGCCAACCATTATCCGGCGCATCGTACGATCAGGCAATAATTCGAGAGGATTGGTCTACCTCACTTCGACATTCCAGGAGTACGGTATACTCAACGAGGTAGTCCTGAACGTGAAAGGAGAAAACAAGCGATGCAAAAGCGTATATTGGGAAGAAGCGGCCTGGAGGTCTCGGCCCTAGGGCTGGGCTGCATGGGGATGAGCTTTTCCTACGGACCACCCAAGGACAAGGAGGAGATGATCTCCCTCATCCGGACCGCCGTGGAGCGGGGCATTACCTTCTTCGATACGGCGGAGGTCTACGGCCCGTTCACCAACGAGGAACTGGTGGGTGAGGCGCTCGCGCCGCTGCGCGACCGGGTGGTGATTGCCACCAAGTTCGGTTTCGACACGAGCGTCGACCCCCGGGCGATGAAGGGTGGCGGGCCGGTCCTCAACAGCCGGCCGCAACACATCAGGGAGGTGGCCGAGGCCTCCCTCAAACGCCTCAGGACCGATGTCATCGATCTCTTCTACCAGCACCGGGTCGATCCGGACGTCCCCATCGAGGAGGTGGCGGGAGCGGTGAAGGAGCTCATCCGCGAGGGGAAGGTCAGGCACTTCGGCCTGTCCGAGGCAGGCATCCAGACGGTCCGCCGCGCCCACGCCGTCCAGCCGGTCGCCGCGGTCCAGAACGAATACTCGCTCTGGTTCAGGCGCCCAGAAGAAGGGTTGCTGCAGACGCTCGAAGAGCTCGGCATCGGCCTCGTCCCCTACAGCCCGCTCGGCAAGGGGTTCCTCACGGGAAAGATCGGCAGTGACGCTACCTTTGACAGCACCGATTTTCGCAGCACCCTGCCCCGCTTCACGCCGCAGGCTCTGCAGGCCAACCAGGCCCTCGTGGATCTCCTCGGCAGGATCGCCACGGAGAAGAATGCGACGCCGGCTCAGATAGCGCTCGCCTGGCTCCTGGCCCAGAAACCGTGGATCGTGCCGATCCCGGGGACCACGAAGCTGGAACGTCTGGACGAGAACATCGGTGCGCTGGCCATCGAACTCACGGCCGACGATCTCCGCGAGATCGAGGCGGCCGCCGCCCTGATCACAGTGCAAGGCGCCCGGTATCCGGACAAGCTGGAGCAATTGACCGGGCGGTAACCACACGTAGTCAATAACAGGAGGACACATTTATGTACAAAGTCAAAGCCTATTCCGCAGCCACCGCCACTTCGCCGCTGGCCTCCACCCACATCCCGCGCCGGGAGGCAACCGAGCGCGACGTGCAGATCGAGATCCTCTACTGCGGCGTCTGCCACTCCGACCTCCACACGGTACGCGACGAGTGGAGCAGTGTCATGCCGACGGTCTACCCGGTTGTCCCCGGCCACGAAATCGTCGGCCGGGTCACCAAGGTCGGCGCGGCAGTCACGACGTACCAGGCCGGTGACCTGGTGGGGGTCGGCTGCCTGGTGGACTCGGATCATGACTGTCCCAGCTGCAGGGCCAATGTCGAGCAGTTCTGCCCCGGTGTCACCTTCACCTACAACTCGCCGGACAAGCACGGCACCGCTCCGGCAACCTACGGCGGCTACTCGGAGAGCATTGTCGTGGACGAGCGTTTCGTCCTGCGCGTCCCCGCCAATCTCAATCTCGCCGGGGTGGCGCCGCTCCTCTGCGCCGGCATCACCACCTACTCCCCCATGCGCCGCTGGGGTGACCTTCAGGGTAAGAAGGTCGGCGTGGTCGGCCTCGGTGGTCTTGGACACATGGGGGTCAAGTTCGCCCGGGCCTTCGGTGCCCATGTCGTGGTTTTTACCACCTCTCCCGGCAAGAAGGAAGATGCGCTGCGCCTGGGCGCCCACGAAGTGATCGTCTCCACCAGCAAGGAAGAGATGAAGCAGCACGCCGGCAGTTTCGACTTCATCCTCGACACCATCGCCGCGGAGCACGACATCAACGCCTACATCGCCATGCTCGGCCTGGATGGCACGATCACCCTGGTCGGCGCGCCGGAGAAGCCGTTTGCCATCTCCGCCTTTGCTCTCCTCTTCGGCCGGAAGAAACTCGCCGGCTCCCTCATCGGCGGACTCAAGGAGACCCAGGAGATGCTCGACTTCTGCGGCGCGCACAACATCACCGCCGACGTGGAAGTCATCCCGATCCAGAAGGTGAATGAGGCTTATGAACGGCTGGTCAGGTCGGACGTGAAGTACCGCTTCTCCATCGACATGGCGTCGCTGAAGGGCGCATGACAGGAAAGTGAACCTTGATGAAGAAGAGCCCCCGCCCGGCCAGTCCGGACGGGGGCTCTTCTATGGAGCAGTGGAAAAAAACGGCGCGTGATTCGAGGTGAACAGAGGCGGGTCGCGGCGCAGGATGGCCGCCACGAGCAGGTCGCGGCTAAACTCAGTATTGACGAAACGCCGCACCAGACGCCGGTCCCAGCCGGCCGGGTGGTGAAACGGGGTATAAAGGGAGAGGTCATCGGCGGCGGCGTTGCCGGTGCCGTAACTCGCCGCATCGCTGCTTTCCCGGGGCATGTTGAAGAGAGCCAGGTTAAGGAACGTGATGGCCTCGTGGTGGTGGCGAACGAAGTGGAGGGTGCGGCGCGCCGCTCGTTCGTTCTCCGCCGGGGTGCCGAAGAGGAGGTAGACGTAGCTGGCAATGCCGGCCCGGCGCAGGTTCTCCAGGACTGTGGCGGCCAGTGACAAATCGATCCCTTTTCCGAGTTCGTCCAGAACGGTCTGGTCGCCCGACTCAAGCCCCAGCTTGAGCATGACGCAGCCCGCGGCACGAAGCGCCCGGCAGCAGTCCGGGTCGGCCAGTTCAGGAGTGAAGCGGACAAAGCCGTACCAGGGCACGCCGGGGGGCTCGGCAGCCAGAGCCCGCAGGAGGGCCGGGCTGAGGGCATTATCGAGAAGATGGAGGAGAGCCGGATGGTGACGCTTCGCCAGAGTCTGCAGCTCGGCCATGGCCGTCGGCACCGGCAGGGGCTCGTAGCGATTGCCCTCGGCGGTCTCCGGGCAGAATGAGCAGCGCCGCCAGTAGCAGCCGCCGGCACTGCTGTAGGGGAGAATCGGGCCGGGAGAGAGGTAGCGGTCAAGAGGGAAGCCGGCATAGTCGGGAAGCGCCGCAGGGGGAGTGTCGGGGACAAACCCGTGCCGGGCGAGAAGGAATGGCTCCCCCGGTCCTGACACCAGGTCGTCCACCAGGCCGGCGAAGGGGTTTCGCCACGCGGGTCGCTGGCACCAGGAGGTGACGAGCCCGCCCCCCAGAACGATCCGGACCCCCGGGTGGTG
The DNA here is from genome assembly GCA_036518575.1 of Geobacteraceae bacterium. GTDB lineage: Bacteria > Desulfobacterota > Desulfuromonadia > Geobacterales > Geobacteraceae > DATDMX01. The sequence goes on from DATDMX010000244.1 coordinate 4,504, forward strand.
GCGGCGCAGGTACCCCATCATGGCAAAGGTGGAGACCGCCTGGTTGAGATAGGTGAGGGAGAAGCCGACCGTGTCGGTGCCATCGGCCAGAAGCTCGGGCAGGCGGCGGCTGAAGAAGGGAAAGAAGGGGTTTCGCTGCGGCGCGGCTGCGGCGGCCAAAAGATCGCTGCTTCTGACCGGCGAGAAACCCTCCTGCAGGAAGTCGCCCAGAGTGACCTCGGCATCGGCGCTTTTTGCCTGAATCGCGAGGAGGCGGTTCAAATCCCGCACTGCCCGGGTGTAGCGGTCGGGGGAGGTGTAGGTGCGGCGGTCGCGCAGCGCGTTCAGGTGCGCTTCCCGGTGGCGGCTCGCCCGCCGGCTCCAGGTGTCGTCAGCAAGCGAGGGCTGCTCCAGCAGCCAGAGGAGTCCTTCCAGGGAGGCGTCCCAGGTCCGGCAGGGTATGCCGCAGTTTCGAAGGGCGCCCGCCAGGCGGGCGATCCCGGCCGGCGGCTCGCACGGCTTGGTCACGGGTGGGTTGATGAGAAGCATGGCCCCAGTATGAAGCAATCGCGAATTCGGGGCAAGGGGCAAAGGACCTTCTAGGGCCTTATTTCAACAATCGTCCCGTTTGGCGCGGCCTTCGCTATTTCCTCTATTTCTTCGTCCGTTACGGCGATGCACCCCTTTGTCCAATTAACCTCGGCATGGGAGTCGCCGACCCACGAGAACCCCTCCTTGATGCCATGTACC
>DATDMX010000245.1:0-6804 GCA_036518575.1 Geobacteraceae bacterium
TTCTGCTCTCGGCAGCCTGTCATGCGGGCGACGTGCTCGGCAAGGCCTCGCCCGAGTGCGAGGAGGCCATGCGCGCCTTTGGCCTGTACGTCGGGATCGCTTTCCAACTCATGGACGATACTGTCGATTATGTCGCGAGCGAGGAGCAGTTCGGCAAACCCATCGGTCACGATCTTGAAGAAGGAAAGATCACACTTCCCCTCATTCATACCCTGCAGAACTGCACTGCCGACGAGCGTAGTGTCATCGCTGACATTATTGAAAAGGATGTCCTGGGTGATGATGATTTCGACACGGTGTGTTCCCTGGTCCATCGCTACGGTGGCCTCGAGTACGCCGTGGAAAGGGCTGGATACTACATCGCCCTTGGGAAGAAGAACCTCGAGATGTTCCCCGACTCTCCCGGCAAATCTGCCATGCTGAGCCTTGCCGACTATATCGTTACCCGCAAACGCTAAATAACACCATCTTTACGTTAAAACGCTTCTTGTTTTGTTGATTGTTCTGTAGTTTCGCCTAGTTGGATACTGCTGGTTGTTGGCGTAATTCTTGCTCGTTCTCAGTATACATTTTTTTCGCGGCGAACGCTTAAGAGTGTTCGCCGACTGTGAGCGAGACGCATTATGCCTGGTGAAATTCTTGTCCATCAGACAAATATGGAGTATCAGGGAGACGAGTACGAGATCCGCGTTTTCTGTAACGAGGACGGCCGGCATTTCGCCAAGACGAGTTTTTCTGACAGCGATGTAATCATCAACGATGGTCCCACTCTCCACGACGCGCTCGCCAAGCACGCCAAGCTTCTTCCCCTTGCCATAAGCTCCCGCAAGATCCTTCGCCGTAACTCCCCCCTGCCGAAACGACGGGGCACTCCTGCCTGATTCTTGCTGTTGCCGAGCTTCCCTCCCGCGTGTCCAGCCACACATTCCGCGGTCAAAATATCCTTGCAATCCCGGCGCTCATAGCATAATAGTGTCGTTATGAAGCGAATGAATCTCGTCCGCGCTCTTCTGCTCGCATCTGCCATTATCGGCATCAGTCTTCTCCACTATCTGACTCCTCTGCATCTACCGATGCTCCACGACGTTTTTCAGCGTCTCTATTACATTCCCATCATCCTTGCAGCTTACTGGTTCGGCGTTAAGGGGGGGCTTGGTGCATCAATAGTCATCAGTATAATGTACGCTCCCCACATCCTTTTCCAGTGGGGGATCGGACCATCGCTGGAGCTTGAGAAATTCTTGGAAATCGTTCTCTACAATGTCGTGGGAGGAATTACCGGCTTTCTTTCCCAGAAGGAGGCGTCGCGCCGCGAAGAACTGGAGCAGACCGCCCGCGGGTTGGAGGAGTCATACCGCAAACTGCACAACCAGGCAGAGATGATCATCCGGATCGAAGAACAGCTTCGTCACGCGGAGAGGCTTTCCACGCTCGGTGAACTGTCGGCGGTCCTCGCCCACGAGATCCGCAATCCCTTGGGCTCCATCAGGGGAACCGCCGAGATCCTGCGGGACGATTTTGCCCCGGGGGACCGGAAGTATGAATTTTTAGAGATTCTCGTCAAAGAGACGGACCGTCTCAACCGCGTCGTGGAGGAGTTTCTCGGACTTTCCCGCTCCCAGCAGGTGGCGCGGGAAAGCTTCGATCTCATGGCGGAGTTGAAGGAGGTTGTCGCCATTGCCTACGCCGAGGCAGCCGGTCGCGGGGTGAAGCTTCATCTGGACGAAGCGAAGCTTCCCACGCTTCAAGGCGATCGGGAGAAGCTGCGGCAAGTGTTTCTTAACATTATCCTGAACGGTATCCAGGCCTGTTCTGCGGGCGGCACCGTGCAGGTGCGGGCTGCCCATCTGCCGACCGCCGGGGAAGCTCCCGAACGGGTGGAAATCACCTTTAGCGACAACGGCGAGGGGATGGATGAAGAGCGTCTCGGAAAGATCTTCGACCCGTTCTACACCACCAAGCCGGGTGGAACCGGCCTCGGTCTAGCCATCACCCAGAAGATCATCGAAAGCCATGATGGCACCATTTCGACAATGAGTGAGCCGGGCAGGGGGACTACCTTCACGGTTCGACTGCCGGTGTGACCGTTTCTTGTCCGCGCCCCACAAGGAGGCATGATGCGAGCGAAAATACTCATTGTCGATGACGACTCCTCACTGCGGCGGGTTCTGGAGTACAACCTGCAGGAGGAGGGATACAATGTCCTTACGGCGGCTGACGGCGAAGCGGGGCTGGTCCTCTTCGACGAGCAGGAGCCGGCCGTCGTTATCACGGACGTAAAAATGCCCGGTATGACGGGGTTTCAGGTTCTTGCCGCCATCAAGGAGCGCTCGCCCGCCACCGTGGTCATCGTCATCACCGCCTTTGGCGACGTGGAAACGGCGGTGAAGGCGATGAAGCTTGGCGCCTACGATTACGTGACCAAGCCGTTCAACCGTGACGCCCTCAGGCTTACGGTGAAGAAGGCCCTGGAATTGCGAGGTCTCTTCGACGAGAACCGGCGCCTGAAGGAAGAACTGACCGATCGCTCCGAGTTCAGGGATATGGTCGGCATTTCACGCCGCATGGAGCAGGTTTTCTCGGTTGTGCGTAAGGTCGCGGATACGGAGGCCACGGTCCTCATTACCGGCGAGTCCGGCACCGGCAAGGAACTTGTGGCCCGCGCCATTCATTCCCTGAGCTCGCGGCGCGCCGCCGCCTTTGTTCCCGTAAACTGTGCTGCCATACCCCGGGATCTTCTGGAGAGCGAGTTGTTCGGCCATGTGAAGGGCGCCTTCACCGGGGCCATTCGCGACAAGACCGGCAAATTTCAGCTTGCGGACGGCGGCACGCTTTTTCTCGACGAGGTGGGCGAATTGCCGGTGGAGCTGCAGCCGAAGCTCCTGCGCGCCTTGCAGGAAAAAGTGGTGGAGGCAGTGGGCAGCATCTCATCCCAAAAGCTCGATGTCCGCGTCATCGCTGCGACAAACGCGGATCTTGAGAAGGCTATGGAGGAGGGTCAGTTTCGCGAAGACCTCTACTACCGCCTGGCAGTCATCCCACTTCACCTTCCACCTCTGCGTGAACGAAGAGAGGATATCCCGGTGCTCGTTCGGCGCTTCATAAGCCGCCATGGCGCGTCTCACGTGACAGTCTCCCCGGAGGCGATGGCGCTCCTCGAAAATTACCCCTGGCCGGGCAATGTGCGTGAGCTGGAGAATACCGTGGAACGCCTTCTCATCATGCGCGAGGGGGATGTAATCGGGGCAGGTGACCTTGCGGAAAGAATTCGTGGTTCCCATGGTGCCGGGGGCGCGAAGATCGTAAATCTTCCTCCCGAAGGCTACCCCTTGGAACAGCTCGAGCGGGAGATCGTCGTCGAAGCTCTGGAGCGTAATTCCTGGAACCAGACTGCTGCCGCGCGTTTTCTGCATATACCTCGGCATACTCTCATCTATCGCATGGAAAAATATGACATATCACCACAGGAGAAAAAGAAATGAAAAGAATCTGCTGTTACATCCTCGTCCTCTTCGCCCTGTCTCTGGCCGCCTGCAGCAAGGAACAGCCTCCCGCGCCCGCCAAGGAAGGTAATGCGGCTCCCGATTTTACCCTGAAAGACCTTGCGGGGAATGACGTCCATCTGAAGGATTTGCAGGGTAAGGTGGTGCTCGTGAATTTCTGGGCCACCTGGTGTCCGCCGTGCCGCAGCGAGATCCCTTCCATGATGAAACTCAACCAGGCCATGGCAGGCAAGCCTTTCCAGATGCTGGCCATCTCCATCGACGAGGGGGGCAAGGAGGCGATCGAGGGGTACTTCAAGCAGAGCGGTACCAATTTGCCGGCTCTCCTTGATACAAACCAGAAGATCAGTAAACTGTATGGCACGACGGGTGTTCCCGAGACGTTCGTTGTGGACAAGAAGGGTGTCATTCTGAAGAAGGTCGTTGGGGCCATGGAGTGGAGCGACCCCCAGGTCATCCAAGCGCTCAACGAGATCATCAGCAGAAACTAGCGAAATCGACCGCTTGTCAGAATCCTCGCAGGTCATCTCAATGAAAGGCTGATGCATGGAAACCAGTCACATTTCCATAATGGGTGCATTTATTGCCGGGTTTCTCTCATTTCTCTCCCCGTGCGTTCTTCCTCTCATTCCGTCCTTCATCACCTACATCACCGGCCTTTCGTTTGCCGATCTTCAGGCAGAGCACCCTACCCATAAGGTGCGGCAACTGACGATTCTTCACACGCTTCTCTTCATTGCCGGTTTTACGTGCGTCTTCGTGCTCCTGGGTGCCTCGGCGACCTTCGTCGGCGGTTTTCTCCAAAGTCACATGACGGCAATCAGAAAAGTGGGCGGTGTTCTCATCGTCATTTTCGGTATTCACGTCACCGGTCTCGTGCCGCTCACCTTTCTCCTCGGAGAAAAACGCATCCACGTCCAGAGAAAACCGGCCGGTTATCTGGGGAGCTTTCTTGTCGGCATCGCCTTTGCCGCCGGATGGACCCCGTGTATCGGCCCCATTCTCGCATCCATTCTCATGGTTGCAGCCACCGAGCAGACGGTGAACCGAGGCATCCTCTTGCTCTTTACCTATTCGCTCGGGCTCGGTATCCCCTTCTTCCTGGCTGCGCTGGCGATGCACCAGTTCCTTGTGGTGTTCAACCGTTTCAAGAAGTTCATACGGTTGTTCGAGATCGTCACCGGGGCGTTCCTCATCATTGTCGGCGTGCTTATCTACGGCAACTACCTGAACAGGATCGCAGGTTACTTCTCCGGGATGATTCCCTGGGGACATTAACCCGATTCCACTAGAGAGGGCTCGTGAACAAACTGAAGATTTCCCTGCAACTGGCCGTTGCCGATCTGGGGACGACGGAGGCATTTTATGGCGGGATTCTGGAGCTGCCGATACAAAGGGCGCTCACTGCTCGCGGCGCCCCGGAACATATCGTTCTCAAGTATGACGGTTGGGAAGTGATTTTCGTGGAGGAAGATGCCGTTGTTCGCGCCCACCCTTTGCTGGAGGAACGCTTCACTATATTCCCCAAAGGGGTGGGGATGACACTTCATTTCCGGGTGAAGGAAATCGAGGAGATTTACGACGCCATCATGGAGGAGGATCTGGAAATTCTCTACCCTCTGGAAAAGAAGCCGTACGGCATGAAGGACCTGTGGTGTTTCGATCCGGACGGCTATCTCGTTGTCCTTGAGGAGATGACCAGGTAGCGTTAACTGCCAGCCTGTTCTTTCTCCGTTTTTTTGTCCGTTTCTTTCCCCCGGGCCCCGGGAGAGCAGTCCTCGGACATTCAGGTGGGAACACCCATGCGGGGCAGGACATATCTGTTCAGGACGATCCAGCCTGCCAGCACGGCGAGCATGATGAGCAAATCTTTCATGATGCACCTCCGTGGAAAATGTAACATATAAATATTCAAAGGTGAATATAAATGTCGGTGAGCCCTCACCGGCACGGTATCCGCGTCGTTGAAAGATTCCGTCCATCTGCTATAATTTGAACTATGTTCGTGATGTCGATGTTATGCACTCCTCAAGGAATCCCCCGATGCGTTATCTCGGCAACATCAGCCCGGAATGGATCGAACAGCTCTATCTCCTCTGGCAAAGCTCCCCGGATGCGGTCTCTCACGACTGGCAGGCATTTTTCTCCGGCCTTGATCTGGCGACGGAGTCTGAAACCAGCGCTCTCTCTGCCGAGGGGGATACCCCCCTCAAGCAATCGGCAGTCCAATCCCTCATCTATCGCTATCGTGACATCGGGCATCTCCTTGCTTGCACCGACCCTCTTTCTCCCTGCAAGATAGATCACCCCCTCCTGACCCTCGACGCCTTCGACCTCGACACCGCCGACCTCGACCGCACGTTCACCTGTAAGCGCTTCTACCGGGAGAGGGCGCCCCTGCGCGAAATTATCAACGTCCTGCGCGACACTTACTGTCGGTCCATCGGCGTGGAGTTCATGCACATCCAGGAGCCGGCGGAGCGGCAGTGGCTCATAGACAGGATGGAGCCGGTACGTAACCGTCCCGATCTTTCCGAAAAGGAAAAGGTCGCGATACTGGGGCGTCTTCGGGAGGCGACCCGGTTCGAGGAGTATATCGGCCGCAGATTTATGGGGCAGACCCGTTTCTCCCTCGAAGGTGGGGAAGTTCTCGTTCCGCTCCTCGACGAGACATTTTCGCTCGGGGCACGGCTGGGAATCGTCGAGGTCGTCATGGGCATGCCCCACCGCGGGCGCCTCAACGTTCTTGCCAATTGCCTGGCTGTTCCGCTCGAGGATATCTTCGCCCAGTTCCGGGACAATCTGGAGCATGGCGTCGTGGGCGATGGCGACGTCAAGTACCATATCGGCTGCTCGGTTGATCTGGAGCAGGCTGACGGCAGGTCGATCCACGTTACCCTGGCAGCTAATCCGAGTCACCTGGAGGCGATCGACCCCGTGGTGGAAGGAAAGGCGAGGGCGAGGCAGGAGCTTCGCGGCCCCGAGGGGAAGAAAGAGGTGCTTCCTCTGCTTATTCATGGCGATGCAGCCTTTTCGGGGCAGGGCGTGGTGGCCGAGACCTTCAATCTCTCGCAGTTGGAGGGCTACGGTACTGGCGGTACGCTTCACATCGTGGTGAACAATCAGATCGGTTTCACCACGTTGGCCAAGGATGCCCGCTCCTCCTGTTATGCGACCGACGTGGCCAAGATGGTTATGGCACCTGTCTTTCACGTGCACGGGGAAGACCCGGAGGCAGCCATCCATGCTCTGCGGCTGGCCCTCGATTACCGCCAGACCTATCAGCGCGACGTGGTGGTCG
>DATDMX010000246.1:0-6831 GCA_036518575.1 Geobacteraceae bacterium
CCTGTGAGGCCCTGGCACACATGGTCTGCGATGCCGAACAGCCCTATCTTCTCGTGTTCGGCACTGGGTGGGGACTCACGGAAGAGCTTTTTGAAAGGGCTGATCTCGTTCTCAGACCGATCAAGGGGCCGGGAAGCTATAACCACCTTTCGGTGCGGTCAGCTGCGGCCATCATCCTCGACCGGCTCCTTGGAGAGCGCTGAAGAATCGAAAAGACCATTGAAGGCCGTATACATATCAACGCTACGAACAAAAGGCGCAAGCTTTGGTAGCATAGAGGAGGAAGAAAAATGAACAAGATTGACATGATTGAACTGGAGCAGATGAAGAAGAACGTCATCCCCTTCAAGGCAGGCGACACCGTCAAGGTCCACGTAAAGATCGTCGAGGGTGACAAAAGCCGTATCCAGGCATTTCAGGGAGTGGTGATCGGTCGCCAGAACGGGGGCATCAGGGAGTCATTCACCGTGCGCAAGATTTCCAACGGTGTCGGCGTCGAAAGGGTGTTTCCGCTCCATTCGCCGTCCATCGAGGCGATCGAAGTGATTACCCGCGGTCAGGTGCGTCGCGCCAAGCTCTACTACCTGCGGAAACTTCGCGGCAAGGCGGCACGTATCAAAGAGAAGAAATTCGTCGCCCTGTAATTGCAAGGCCCCGCTCGGCGGGGCTTTTTTTTGTGTGCGCCCGTGAATGGAGGAAGCATGGACCTGTTCGGTGAAGAGAATCGGCCAACCATGCTGGAGTTTGAGGAGCTTGTCCGACGCCAGGGATACCGGGCGGTGGCCGGCGTAGACGAGGCCGGCCGCGGGGCCCTCGCCGGGCCGGTGGTGGCGGCCGCCGTCATTCTTGCTCCCGGTGTGCTCCTTCCGGGAGTGACAGATTCTAAAAAGCTCTCTCCCCGCAAGAGAGACGAGCTGTACGATTTGATCATGGACAAGGCTCTCGCCGTAGGTGTCGGAGTCGGAGACCACCTTCTCATCGACCGGATCAATATCCTTCAGGCCACTCTCGTAGCCATGGAGAATGCGGTCCAGGCCCTTGCCGTTTTTCCTGACTACATCCTCATCGATGGTATTTTCAAGACATCCCTGGCCGTTCCCCAACGGACAATCAAGAAGGGCGACAGCGCAAGTCTTTCTATCGCGGCTGCCTCCATTGTCGCCAAAGTCACGAGGGACCGGCTGATGGTGAATTTCGAGCGTGAGTTTCCCGGCTATGGCCTGGCCGAGCATAAGGGGTATGGCTGCGCCGCCCATCTCGATGCTATCGGCCGTCTTGGCCCCTCCCCTATTCACCGGCGCACATTTCGCGGGGTGAAGGAGCATGTGTCAGATGCGAACGATGACGCAGGGTTGGTGGTTGGGTGAGTCGGTCCGAGAGCGAAAACCACAACAGGTCGCTCGGTGCACGGGGCGAGGAAATTGTCACTGCCTACCTCAAAGGGCAGAAGTTTGTCGTCGTGGAGCGCAACTTTCGCTGCAAGGCAGGAGAGATAGACATTATCGCCCGCGAGGGCAAATGCCTTGTTTTTGTCGAAGTAAAGACGCGCAGAGATGAATCGTACGGGCCGCCGCAAGCCTCCGTCACCAGCTTCAAGCAGCGGCAAATTTCCAAAGCCGCTCTCTCCTGGCTCGCCAAAAACGGCAAACAGGACGTGAGTGCCCGTTTCGATGTGGTGGCCGTCGTCCTTCACGATCACGCGGTGCCTCGGATCGAACACATCCGCAATGCCTTTGAACTGGCCTACTAGGCACGTTGCAAAGCGCCCCTTCCTGTGCTACCTTAACGGCAAAATCTTTCCACGGAGAAACTCATGGATTTTACGGTAGCCCTGGCGCAGATCAAACCGAAGCTTGGCTGTGTCGCCGACAACCTTGTCATGGTGGAGGCGGCCGTGGAGCGCGGAGTGAGGGAGAACGCGGGAATCGTCGTTTTTCCTGAACTGGCGCTCACGGGCTATTTCCTCAAGGATCTCGTCCCTGAAGTGGCTCGTTCTCTTGATGCCCCTGAAATCATGCGGCTCGTCGAGTTGTCTCGCCATATTGCCATCGCCGTCGGTTTTGTGGAGGTGACGCGAGACTACCGTTTCTTCAACTCCGCTCTGTACCTCGAGGGGGGAGAGATCAAGCACCTGCACCGCAAGGTGTACCTCCCCACCTACGGCCTCTTCGACGAGCAACGCTACCTTGCCCGAGGCGAAAGTTTTCGGGCCTTCGAGAGCCGATTCGGCCGTCTCGGCCTCCTCATCTGCGAAGACATGTGGCATCTGTCGGCCCCGTACATTCTCGCCGTGGACGGAGTAACCACCATTATTTGCCTTTCCAGTAGTCCGGGTCGGGGGATTACGAATGACGAGAGTCTCGGGTCAACTCTTGCCTGGCAGCGCCTTACCGCCACAACCGCTACGTTTTTTAACTGTCGCGTTCTCTACTGCAACCGTGTCGGTTACGAGGATGGCGTCAACTTTTGGGGCGGGTCCGAGGTGGTTGATCCGTCGGGCGGGGTCACTGTCCGTGGAGAGCTCCTGGTGGAGGATTTCGTGACGGCGGCGGTGGAAGAGGGGGCTTTGAGGCGTGAGCGGCTTTTTTCCCCTATGATGCGCGACGAGAGCCTGTTCATTACGATGAAGGAGTTGCGCCGTATCGAGAAGGAGAGGGAACTTCCATGACGAGCCTGGCGGTGAACACAAGACTGTTGCGAACCATTCTCGTCGGCTTCATCCGTGAAGAAGTTCACAAGGTGGGGGTAAAGAAGGGCATACTCGGCCTTTCCGGCGGCATCGACTCTGCACTTGTGGCCTACCTCGCCGCCGAGGCCCTCGGTCCTGAGAATGTGCATGCTGTCATCATGCCCTACAGAACGAGCAACCCCGAGAGCGAGGCCCATGCCAGGCTGGCTGCAGAAGCTCTCGGCATCAATCACGTGGTCGTGGGCATTACCGATATGGTGGATGCCTATTTCAACCTCTGTCCCGATGCGGACAATATGCGGCGGGGAAACAAGATGGCACGGGAGCGGATGACGATTCTCTACGACCATTCGGCGGCCCACAACGCCCTCGTCCTTGGCACGAGCAACAAGACCGAGCTTCTGCTTGGCTATGGCACTCTGCACGGGGATATGGCGAGCGCCCTCAACCCCATTGGCGATATCTACAAGACTCAGGTCTGGCAGCTATCGGAGGAGATGGGGGTGCCACGGGAAATCATCGAGAAAAAGCCCTCGGCGGATCTCTGGGCGGGACAAACCGACGAGCAGGAACTGGGGTTTACCTACCGGGAGGTAGATGAGCTCCTCTACCACATGGTTGATCTTCGCATGAGTCGGGATGAACTGGCAGCCCGCGGTTTTTCCCCGTCATTTATCGACAAGATTTACGCCAAGGTGCAGAATTCACACTTCAAGCGCCGGCTGCCCATTATCGCCAAAGTTTCCACTCGCACCATCGACCGCGATTTCCGTTATTCGCGCGACTGGGGGAAGTAGAAACGCGTCCTTTCCGCTGTCTCCACCCGGCGTCAGGGTGATCGGCGCACCACTGCACACCGCGCGATCCCCCGATCACATTGCCTGGCGGGGAAATTACCGTCCCCGACAAGAATTCGGCCATGACACAAGGCACCCTCTACATTGTCGCCACCCCTATAGGTAACCTGGAGGACATAACCCTCCGGGCGCTGCGTATCCTCAAGGAGGTGGACCTCATCGCTGCCGAAGACACGCGCCACTCACGCAAGCTCCTCACGCACTTCGGCATTGCCAAGCCTCTTACTTCCTATTTCGACCACAACAAGAACGTAAAGGGAGGCTACCTCATCGAGAAGCTCCGCGAGGGGCTCTCCGTGGCCCTCATTACCGATGCGGGAACCCCTTGCATTTCGGATCCGGGCTATCAGCTGGTGCGCGATGCCGCCGCGGCAGGCATTGCTGTCGTGCCTGTGCCCGGTCCGTCGGCCGCGATGGCCGCCCTCTCGGCATCGGGGCTCCCGACCGATTCCTTCACGTTTGCCGGATTTCTCCCTCCTCGCCAGGGCAAGCGGCGCGAACGTCTTGCCCTGCTTAATGTCGAACCCCGGGTAGTGATCTTGTACGAGGCGCCGCAGCGTCTTCTGGCAACGCTCAACGACATCCACGCGGTCTGTGGCGACAGGGACATGGTGGTTGCCCGCGAACTGACCAAGGTGTACGAAGAGTTTGTCAGGGGGAACGTGAGCGATATCCTTGCCCGATTCGCCGAGCGACAGGTGAGAGGTGAGGTGGTTATCCTCCTTGCCCCGGCCTCCGTACGGGAAGATGCCGATATCCCATCGCTGGACACCATGCTCGCACGCCTGTTTGCGGCCGGGCTTTCTGTGAAGGATGCGGTTCGCGCGGCCGCCAGCGAGAGCGGCCTGCCGAAGAGCGACGTGTACGCCGCCGCGCTGCGATTGAAGGACCAACTTCAGGAGTAAGCCGCCACTTGCAGGTTTCCGCCGGAGGGCCTATGGAGCATCTGACGTCCCAGGGACTGTTAAAGCTGATAAGCGTTGGTACGAACCTCGTCTATGTGGTGAGCGACAATGAACGCCGCAGCGAGTGGCTCGTGGCGCACGTTGCTACACGTCTCAAAGGGGTAGGAAGTCCCTATGTCTGGACCTGCACCGACGGGCTTCGGCGTGATGGCGTCATCGTTGAGGGGACCCGGGAGCCCGTGGCGGCCATCGATTTCGTCCGCAACGAACCGGGGCCGCTGCTCGTTCTTTTCAAGGATCTCACCTGGTTCTGGCGCGACAACCCGTTCGTTATTCGAAAGCTGAAGGATTTTGCCGCTCAGGCGCGTACGAAGGCTTTGGTGGTCGTCGGTCGTGATGAAGTGGTTCCGGAAGAGTTGCGGGAAGACCTTACGGTGCTCGTCCAGGGCCTTCCATCCCTCGCCGAAATCCGGGCATTTCTCGATCAGCAGCGGGGGCGCTCCCCGATCCTCTCGGCGTGCTGCGATGACGATCCCGATCTCTTGGGTAAACTTACGGTTGCCTGTGTCGGGCTCGACCTGATCGACATCGAACGTGCCGTACGCTCCCTCGGTATGGCCGGATCGGTAGACGCAGCTGCCATAGCACGCACACTCTTCGACGCCAAGCGCTCCGTCATCCGCAAGGGCGGCATCATGGAATACGTGGACAACGATGCCGGACCGGAGCAGTTGGGTGGCATGGAGAACCTCAAGCAGTGGCTCACCAGGCGCGAACAGGCTTTTGGGCTGGATAACCTGGCGGCCGGCGTAAATTTGCCCAAGGGTGTCCTCATTATGGGGATCGCCGGGTGCGGCAAGTCCCTTTTTGTCAAGGCTATCGCGGCCCAGTGGCGGCTCCCTCTCATCCGGCTCGACATGGCGGCCGTCTACGGTGGCAGTCATGGCTCGCCTGAAGCCAGTTTGCGCACGGCGTTCGCCACTGCCGAGGCGGTTGCCCCATGCGTCCTCTGGATCGACGAGATAGAATCCGGCATATCCTCTCAAGGGTTCAAGGCAGAGGGGGGGGTGGCTTCCCGCATCCTCGGCTCTTTCCTTACCTGGATGCAGGAGAAGCGTGCGCCTGTTTTTGTGGCCGCAACTGCAAACGCCATCGAGATGCTCCCGGCGGAAGTCCTGCGCAAGGGTCGCTTTGACGAGATATTCTACGTTGGTCTTCCCGAAGCGAGGGGGCGGGAGGAGATATTCCGCATCCATCTTCGCAAGCAGCGGGCCGACGAGGCTCAATTCGATATCGCCCTGCTGGCAGGCTCTACCCGCGGCTTTTCAGGGGCCGAGATCGAGCAGGCGGTGCAGTCAGCCGTTTTCGAAGCGTTGGCCGACCATCGTCCCCTGAATCAGCAAGATATCATGACTGCCATCAGTCGTACCGTTCCCATCTCCGTTACCATGGCGGAGCAGATCAAGAAGATCGAGGCCTGGGCGTTCAAGCGGGCCGTACCGGCCGCGGGGACCCTCTCTGGCCGATAGACGCTGCCGGGAGAGCGGTAATAGGATGCTTGCGAGGAGGAAAGATTGTTCAGTGGCCTGTCCGGTAACGTCCTCATTTTCGGGTTCGTAAGTCTTTTTACCGATATCTCGAGCGAGATGATCTATCCTTTGCTCCCCCTTTTTCTCACTACCGTTCTGGGGGCGGGACCAGCTTTTCTTGGGGTCATCGAAGGGATTGCCGAATCGACCGCGTCTCTCCTTAAACTCATCTCAGGCATTGTCTCCGACCGGATCGAGGGGCGCAAAAAGCTGGTGCTGGCCGGCTACTCTCTGTCGGCATGTGCCCGTCCTCTCGTAGCCATTGCCGCAAGTCCGTTGGCGGTTCTTTTCGTCCGATTTGCCGACAGGGTGGGGAAAGGGGTCAGGACGTCGCCCCGTGACGCCCTCATTGCTGATTCCACCGACTCTGCCGCTCGTGGCAAAGCCTTTGGTTTCCACCGCTCCATGGACCATGCCGGCGCTATCCTTGGTCCTCTTATCGCCACGTTTCTTCTTGCCTCCGTGACCAATAACCTGCGCACCGTGTTCTGGCTTGCTGCCATTCCCGGCGTTGTGGCGGTCCTTCTCATCGCCGGGAAGGTGAGAGAGGTCGAGCGCCAGAGGAGCTCGGACGGGCGCCTTCGGCTCGTCATGCCCCGTGGGGGCCTGCGTGCCTACCTTCTTGTGCTCGTCCTTTTCACGCTCGGTAACTCTTCTGATGCCTTTTTGCTTTTGCGGGCCGGGCAGCTGGGTGTTGCACCCCATCGCATTCCGCTTCTCTGGATGTATTTTCATGTTGTGAAGATGCTCGCCACCATGCCTTTTGGAGCCCTTTCCGACCGTATCGGCCG
>DATDMX010000247.1:0-5969 GCA_036518575.1 Geobacteraceae bacterium
GTATCCCCCGTGGGGGCCCACCCCGTGAGCATCTCGGTGGCGGGGAGAGGATCGTGGGAGAGAAGCTGGAGTTCTACGGCGCTCGTGTTGAGGAAGCGGGAGCGGGCTGCCCGCAGGTCCAGAACCGGGTAGTAGTCCGAGTTCGGCCGCACCGCGTAACCGGCGACGAGTCGGGCCAGGGTTTCCCTGGTACCGATCCTGCGGATTTCAAGGTCCTGGACGTTGTCGATCCTGACCCAGTGGAGCGCCCTGCTGATTTCCGGCAGCCCGCAGATGCTCGTGACAAGATCGCCCACCGGCCCGCCGTTTCGCGCCACGAGGAGGAGGTCGGCGTCATTGGGGGCGTAGGCAACATAGTCGGTGAAGGTGGCGGAAAGGGCTTTGAGCACGGAGGCTACGAGCTCGGCGTCGAGCTCGTAGAGCTGGAGCCACTGCACGAAGAGACCGTTCGGCGCAAGATTGGCGGTGACCGTGCGGTAGAACTCCTCGGAGAAGAGCCCCCCCACGCCGCTCACCCAGGGGTTGGACGGCTCGGACACGATGATGTCGTACTTGTTGGCACGGTGAGTGGAGAAGAAGGTCTTTGCGTCATCGATGTGAATGACACTTCGCTTGTCGCTATAGACGCGGTCGACGTGGGGACCGAAGTTTCTTGCCGCTTCCACCATGCCCGGCTCGATCTCAACGGTATCTACCCGCGAAAGTCGGGGGTTGCCGAGAAGGGTGTGGGCGGTGAGCCCCGAGCCGAAACCGATGTTGGCGACGGTTTGCGCCCGAGGGTTGAGGGCCATGGGGATAACCGCGGAAAGAACCATGGTGGCCTCGTCGGGAGTGGCGTCCCGGCTCGGGTTCATGTTGATGGAAGCGTCGGGCTTGCCGTTGGTGCGGATACTCAGGGTGCCGCTGCGGCCGAGCGCAAGGCTCACGGTGGCGGTCTTGCCGTCCCGGTGATAGAGAATGTTGTAGAGGTCCGGTTCCAGAATGCCCGTGCGGCGATAGACGCCGGAGGCCATGCGGTAGGGGTCGAGATGGACGACGAGGGCCGTGATGACCACGGCACCGGCGCAGGCGACGGTGACGAGTGCCGGCACGAGACGGGCGCTCCTTCGCTCGCGGCTTAGCCAGAGAAGGGCCACGCCGAGAGCGATGTCGACCCCGCCGCCGCAGATGATGAGCCCCTTGAGCCCCAGAAGCGGCATCCCCAGGTGGATGGCGAAGCAGACGCCGATGATGGCACCGACGGTGTTGGCCGCATAGACAACGCCGATGCTCTTCTCGCCGTGCCCTTCCTTCATGAGGGTAAACGTGATGAGGGGCAGCGTTGAGCCGGCACAGAAGGTGGCGGGGAGCATGACGGCAAGCGCCATGGTGTGGCTGCCGAGGTTAAAGAGATGATAGCCGGCATCGGTACGGTCAAGGTTCTGGAGGAGCCAGTGCATGACAGTGAAGGTGTTGCCGTAGACCGGAAGCGTCACAAGGGCGAAGACTCCCATGACGATTTGCATGACGACGAGAAAGCGGACCGGGGCCGCGATCCGGTCGATGAGGTGCTGTATCCAGAGGGCACCGCCGGCAAGCCCGAGGATGAATGCCGAGAGCATGAGCTCGAAGGCGTGCGTGGAACTCCCCAGCACGAGACTCAGCATTCGTATCCAGCCGATTTCGTAGATGAAGGAGGCGCTGCCCGTGATAAGGGACGCCACGAGAAGGGGACGGTACCACCCGCCGCGGGATGTGGGCGCCCCCGGCGCCATCTCCGGCATGCCCACTGCGTTTCCGTATGCCCCGGAAGCGAGCCGCCAGACGATGATGGCCAGAACGATGTTGATGATGCCCGCCGTGCAGATGGTTCCGGGGAGCCCAAGGGCCGCCACGAGGAGGAAGCCGCTCGCGAGAACGCCAATGGCAGCACCCAGGCTGTTGGCGAAGTAGAGAAGCGAGAGGACCTTTCCCGGTCGTTGAGGGAAAAGGCGGATGATGGCGGCGCTCATGAGGGGGAAGGGAAGCCCGATGAGGATCGACTGGGGGAGGATCAGGAGGGCCGAAAGGAGCCATTTGAAGGCGTAGGCAGCCGAAGGGCTCGAAATGTGCGCCATGATGACGCCGTGGGAAAAGCGGGTGACATGATCGAAAATCTGGTGAAAGAGGAGGGCGCAGACGCCGATTCCCCCCTCGGCAAGGGCGTAAAGCCGCAGCAGGTTGCCCCGGCGGGTTGATAAGGCGCTCGCAAACCACGAGCCGATGGCCATCCCCCCCATGAAAATGGCGATCACGAGGGTCTGGGCATAGGCCGCATGGCCGAGGAAGAGCTTGACGTAGTGGGACCAGATCGATTCGTAGACGAGGGCCGAAAATCCCGACAGGGCGAAAAGAAGATAAAAGAGGGTACGGTAGGCTGCCGGCACGTCACATCCCTTCCGGTCACGCAGGACCGTCGACGGTGGTGCGAGGGGATGCGGGTTAGTTTAATATAAATAAACTAATTGGCAAAGATTAATTTTTCGTCGGTCGTTTCGAGCTGATGTCGATGATGGTGACCGTCAACTCACCGGCCGGCCGACGGATGGTCACCTCGTCGTCCACCTTGCGGTTGAGGAGCGCGTGTCCCACCGGTGAGTCGATGCTGATCCTTCCGCTGGCTACATCGAACTCATCGGGCCCCACCAGTTGGTAGCAGCGCACTTCTCCCTCCTCGTCCTCGTAAGTCACCCAACAGCCAAAGCTCACCGTAATGGGGTTGAGGGGAGCATAGGCCACCTTGAGAACCTTGAGGCGGCTCCCCAGGTGCTTGAGTTCGCGGTCTATTTCCCGCAGCCTCTTTTTCGAATAGATGTACTCGGCGTTTTCCGACCGGTCGCCTTCAGCGGCAGCCTCGGCCATGTTCTTGACGATGCGCGGCCGCTCCTTTTCCCAGAGGAAATCGTAGCGCTCCTGCAGTTTCGCGCGCCCTTCGGCGGTAATGAGATTGGTCATGCCGTGCTCGATCCTTTCCCGACTCGTATGATGCTCCACGGTTGAAAACGTGGATTTCTCAGTTTCTTGACATTTTCTTGATATGACGGTCCGTCATCTTGACACCATCTTGACCCGAAGTAAAGTACAGTGAGCGTGTTGCATTCATGAGAGCCGCCCATTGGCTCCGTCGACTCCACTCACCAGAGAAGGGAACCCATGAAGTCCGACACGCCGCCGAAGAATCACGACCCGCTGCGCAGAATCAAACACGCCGTATTCGGCGCCCCCAAACATCTGCAGGATAAGCACCTTTTCCACACCATGGCTCTCATCCCCATTCTCGCTTGGGTCGGGCTCGGCGCCGATGGCCTCTCCTCCTCCGCCTACGGCCCAGAGGAAGCGTTCAGGGCCCTCGGCTCCCACACCTATCTCGCGCTCCTTTTGGGTATCGTGACAGCCCTAACCGTCTTCATCATCTCCTACGCTTACTCCCGCATCATTGAGCACTTCCCCCATGGCGGAGGCGGCTACATCGTGGCGACCCACCTCCTCGGTGAAAAGGCCGGCGTCGTTTCGGGCAGCGCCCTCCTTGTCGACTACGTGATGACCATCACCATCTCCATCGCCTCATGCGTGGACGCGCTGTTCAGCTACGTCCCGCAGCACTATCATCACTACAAGGTCCCGCTGGCCTGCGTCCTGACAGTCATCCTCATCGTCCTCAACGTCCGCGGGGTAAAGGAATCGGTCACGGTGCTCGCGCCGATCTTCATGGTCTTCGTGCTGACTCACCTCGTCATGCTCCTCTATGGGGTTTTCACCCATGCGGATCGCTTCGCGCCGGTGGTGTCCGACTTCGGAGCCGGCATCAACCGCGATGTCTCCACCATCGGCGTGGCGGGCATCTTCCTCCTCTTCCTGCGTGCCTACTCCCTCGGGGGCGGGACCTACACCGGGATCGAGGCGGTTTCCAACGGTCTTCAGATCATGCGCGAACCGCGGGTGCAGACGGGCAAACGCACCATGATCTACATGGCGACGTCCCTCGCCTTCACAGCCGGGGTGCTCCTTCTTTGCTATCTCCTTATCGGCGTAACGCCCGTGGAAGGAAAGACGCTCAACGCGGTGGTGGCTGACGCTCTCTTCGGCTCCTGGCCCATGGGCAAGGCAATCGCCTTCATCACCATATTCTCCGAGGGGGCGCTCCTGCTCGTGGCAGCCCAGGCTGGCTTTGTGGACGGTCCGCGGGTCATGGCGAACATGGCTATAGACTCCTGGTTTCCTCACCGCTTTGCCGCCCTGTCGGAGCGTCTCACCATGCGTAACGGCATCCTCCTCATGGGGGTCGCCGCCATCGCTCTCCTCTTCTACACCAACGGCTCGGTCTCTGCCCTCGTGGTCATGTACTCCATTAACGTCTTCATCACCTTCTCCCTCTCCCAGTTGGGGATGTCCCGCTTCTTCATCCAGCGGAGAAAGGAAGACCCCCAATGGCTGCGCCATCTCTCGGTCCACCTGCTGGGGCTGGCGCTCTGCGTCACCATTCTCGTCATAACCGTCTTCGAGAAATTTGCCGAGGGCGGATGGATTACGCTCCTCATCACATCGGTGGTGATCGGGCTCTGCTACCTCATCAAGAGCCACTACGTCAAGGTGCGCCGAGGGATTGCCCAACTGGACGAGACCCTCCTCGATTTTCCCACTACGGGACCGGTGAACACGGAGCCGGTCAACAGGAACGAGCCCACCGCCATCCAGCTCGTGTCCGGCTACAGCGGTTTCGGTGTCCATACGCTTCTCTCCATCCTCACCACCTTCCCCAAGACCTATAAGAACGTCATCTTCGTGTCGGTGGCCATGATCGACTCGGGTTCGTTCAAGGGGGCCGAGGAGATGGCGGCGCTGGAGCACTCGGTGAAGGAAAGCCTGGAGAAGTACGTGGACCTCGCCCGCCGGCTCGGTTTTGCCGCCGATTATCGCATGGCGGTGGGGACGGACGTGGTGGAGACAGCCACGGAGCTTTGCCAGCAGATAGCCGAGGTATTCCCCCGTTCCACGGTCTTCACCGGCCAGCTCACCTTCCGTCTGGAGAAGTTTTACCACCGGATGCTCCACAACGAGACCGCCTTCGCCATCCAGCGTCGCCTCCAGTGGGACGGCTTGACGACGGTAATCCTGCCGATCCGGGTTAGAATCTGACCAATCAGAGTTGCCGCGACGCAGCCGGTAACCGACCACTAGGCGAAAGGCCGCATTCCCCGGGATGCGGCCTTTTTTTTGCGGTCTTTATACTTTCTTAATGCTTATTGCATCTATTTTAACACCTTCTTTAGGTCGAACGCGCTAGGCTGATAATCAGAGATGAACCACATTCAGAGCATCCCGGAGCGTGACCATGAAAATTTACCTCTTCAATCCCGAAACCGGTGTGTACCTTGGAGAAGACTTCGCCGACGAGGCACCGATGATGCAGGGGTCGCGGGTGATCCCCCCCGGCGCCACAACCATTACGCCGCCGAGGGTTGAGCGCGGTCGAATCCTGGTCTTCAGTGTCGATGAGCAGCGGTGGGAAGTACGTTTATCAACGGAGACAGGACTTCCTGATGGTTGTAACTCCCGGAAGATGTTGTAAATTTGAATTGGTGCATGGTCGGCATTCCGTCAACCGGAGAAAATTTAAATAATGAACATGTATGAATGGTCAGAAACCATCCTTTTATTTGTCGTCCTGCTGGTCATGGTCAAGCCATTCGGCACCTTCATGGCCCGGGTCTACCAGGGAGAGCGGACCTTGCTGTCGCCGATCCTTCTCCCCTGCGAGAACCTCCTCTACCGGGTCTGCGGGGTGAACAGGGAGGAGGAGATGGAGTGGCAGCGCTACGCTGTCGCCATGCTCCTCTTCAACCTGGTGTGCGGCGTGACTCTTTTCACCATCCTGCTCCTGCAGGGGGTCTTCCCCCTCAACCCGCAGAAATTCCCGGCGTTCTCCTGGCACCTGGCGCTCAACACGGCGA
>DATDMX010000248.1:0-7900 GCA_036518575.1 Geobacteraceae bacterium
GCTGCGTCGTTCTTGTCCCCGTAGATGGGCACGAGGACGGCACTGTTGATGATGAGAAAATTGGCGTAAGTGGCCGGGAGACGCTCCCCCGATTCGTCGCAAATCTTTTGTGGCCAGGGGAGGGGGATGAGCCGGTAAGGCGTCCCGGCGCGGGTGCGGAACCGGCGCAACTCCTCGGTCATGGCGCAGATCTCGGCATAGTGCTCGTCGGCCGGGTCATCGCAGGCAACGTGGACGATGGTGTCGTCAGGGCAAAGGCGTGCGAGAGTGTCCACGTGCGAGTCCGTGTCGTCGCCGGCGAGGTAGCCGTGTTCCAGCCAGAGGAGGTGATTGGCGCCGAAAAGGGCGCACAGCGCCTTTTCGATCTCAGGCTTGGTCATGTGAGGGTTTCTGTTGGGGTTCAAGAGGCATTGCGCGGTGGTGAGAATGGTCCCGTTGCCGTCGCTCTCGATACTTCCGCCTTCCAGAATCAATCCCTCGGTCCGTACGGGTGCGCGAAAGGCCCCGGCGGCGGCAAGCTGTGCTGTTACAAGGTTGTCGAGGTTGGCAGCGAATTTGAGGCCCCAACCGTTGAAGCCGAAGTTGAGGAGGGTGGGAACACTGTCATCAAAAATGGTAATCGGGCCGAAGTCCCGCGACCATGTGTCATTTGTGGGGATGGTGAAGACCCTGACTTTTGCCATGTTAACGCCAGAGGAAGCGAGAAGCTTTTGGACTCGTTCTCCTGAAGGCGCGACGACGACGACCATTTCGACGCGGCCGATCGCTTTAACGATCTCGACGAAGACCGGTTCGACGAGATCGAGGTGCGGGAGCCAGTCGCTTCCCTCGTGAGGCCATGCGATGAGAACGCCATCCTGATCTTCCCATTCGGCGGGCAGACGGATCATCGGTTGTAATCCCCCGCATTCCCCGGTGCAGCTCCCTGGGCCGCCTCCTGGAGCCACTGGAGCTCATCGTCAAGGATGGGAACCGCGTGGTCCTCGTCGGTGTTGACAATGCAGAAGAAACCGAACGTTTCGCTTCCTTCGTTGCAGAGTTGGTGAGGGTCGCCTCCTGAGATGAAGAGGGTGTCGAGGGGGGCGAGCGCGTGAGTCTCCTGGCCTACCAACGCTTTCCCTCTCCCGCGGATGCAGATGATCGTGTGCTCGTGGAGGTGGTTTTCCGAAGAGGTCGTCACTCCTGGCGCTAGCTCGAAATAGCGCAACGAGAAGCGGCAATGTTCTCCCTTGTTGCCGATAATGACGTGGCGGACCACGTCAGCAAGATCGGTTCCCTCCTTCGTGAACATCTCCCGTTGCACTCCCTGCCAACTGAATGTGCGGCTGAATTTATAAAGAGTGCTCCGGTTATCGCCGGTGAACCTCTCGACATGCGGCTGCCAGTTGCAGGGGCTGTCCTTAAGGTTTTCCGGTTCCCAGTCACAGCTGTTTTTTGCCATCGTCTCCCCCCGTCGATGTTCTTTTTCGTCCACAACCAAGTCCCGTCACGAACGGCCGGCAAATCACGTTGTACCTTATCACTGCATGGAGGGGAATTCAAGGGGAAGGGGGAAAACGATTGCTTACGGCAACAAATCCTGTATTCTAACTGTTTAAGAAAGGAGTGTTGTATGAGGTATCCCGAGGCAGTGAATCTACCTTTCAATAGAGATATTCTGGGTGAAGGGTTCGAACTCTCACCCGAAGAGTGTGGCGATGAGCCGGGGTTCTGGGTCGTCTTGCAAGGCGGAGCCCTCGTGGTTCGAGATATGGAAAGTGGCGGGGCTCTTCCCGAGGGCCCATTGTTTGAGGGGGATAAGATACACCACGGACCGGTGACCATTGGGCGGTGGCAGGGAAAGCCCCTCAGGGTGGTCGTGCTCGATCGCACGGCTTCGCTCCCGGAGCCTTACGTTGCCGAACCCTTCAACGCCGTCGAGGAGCGGCTCGATGATCGGATCATGACCCTCGGTGGCATCGGGCAGCAAGTCATTCATTGGCAGCGACAGAGCGCCTTTTGTTCCCGTTGCGGCGCCCCCACCCGTGCTCTTTCCGGCAGTTGGGGGAAACTCTGCTCCTCCTGTAATCACGAACACTTCCCCCACATCCATCCGTGTGCAATCGTGCTGGTGCGACGAGGAGACGAGTTTCTTCTCACCCGCAAACCTGGCTGGATCGAAGGGCGTTATGGTCTGGTGGCGGGTTTTCTTGATTTGGGAGAATCGCTTGAGGAGTGCGCCCGGCGCGAGGTCATGGAAGAAACCGGCATCGCCGTCACCAATGTCCGTTACGTCGGGAGCCAGAACTGGCCTTTTCCAAGCCAGCTCATGGCTGGCTTTACGGCTGATTACGCCGGGGGAGAGATCCGGGTGGACCGGACCGAGCTTGAAGACGCCCGCTGGTTCTGTAGCGCCAGCCTCCCAGTTCTCCCCCCGCGCAGGAGCATAGCTCGCTGGATCATCGACCACTATGCGGGTGATCTCGCTTGCACCCTCATCGAAGACCGGCACGGGAGGAAAGAACGATGACGTCACCTGTTCTGCTGTTCGTATACCGTTTGGCCATCGCGCTCTGGGTCGGAGGCGTTTCTCTCTTCACCTTTGTTCTTACGCCGATCCTCTTCAAGACCCAGACGCGGGATGTGGCGGGTCAGATCGTGGGTACACTCTTCCCTGCATATTTTCGGTGGGGGCTCGCCTGCGGAAGCGTTGCGGTCCTTTCTCTGCTTTTTATCAAGGGCAAGAATTTTGTGCCATCTCTTGTCCTTCTCGTGCTCATGCTTCTCATCACCTCGTTCCAGGCGTTTATCGTTGAACCGAAGGCTGCGCTGCTGAAGAAGGAAATCATTTCTTTCGAGACGACCCCCAAGGATCACCCGTTACGACGTGAATTTTCAAAGCTTCACGGTGTGTCGGCAGTCTGCAATCTTGGTGTCTTCGGCGGTGGAGTCGTACTCCTTGCGCTGTTGTAATTGTCGCCCCGCGGTGCCGGGTCCGGGGTCTCCTTCGAAATATCTGCTATAATCCCTCGGGAAGGAGACGATGATGGAAGTTCCCCGTTATCCGGCCTCGCGCCCCCTCGACCTCTCGGATAAACCTCTCTTCGACACCCTGTTTGAAGAACTGCAGCCACGCATCTCAGAGTTTACGTTCGCCAATCTCTATCTGTTCCGCGCGGCCCACTCTTACCGGTTGACGCTCGTGGGCGACGCTCATGTCGTCATGGGGAGCGGCTACGGCGGAGACTCCTATTTCCTTCCCCCGCTGAATGGCTCAATCGGTGAAGCTCTCCACCAACTGTTCGGGGACGGTCATTCGCTCTATGGTGCCGATGAACCGTTTGTTGAGAACTATCTCCGGACGGAAGAGACGGAAATAGTCGAGGACCGGGACAATTTTGATTATCTCTATCTCAGGGCGGATATGGCTGAGCTTGCCGGTAATCGTTTTCATAAAAAGAAAAACCGCGTCAGCTACTTTACCAGTCGCCATTCTCACGAGGTACTTGCGTATTCGTCAGTGCATTGTCAGGGATGCCTGCAGCTTCTCGACGACTGGTGGAAGGTCAGGAGTAAGTCGGAAAGCCGCTCCCTTCGCCTTGAGGCGGAGGCGACCCGCGAGGCACTTCTTCTGATGGATGACCTCGCTCTGGAGGGGCTTGTCATCCTCGTTTCAGGAAGGGTCAAGGCGTTCGTCTTCGGAGAGCGTCTGAACCGGGATACTTCGGTATGCCACTTCGAAAAGGCTGATCCGTTCCTCGAAGGGCTTTCCCAGCTTCTCGACCTGGAATTCAATCGGCGCCTCTTTACCGACTGCACCTACGTCAACCGCGAGCAGGACCTTGGCGAGCCGGGGCTGAGAAATGCGAAACTTTCCTACCATCCGGTGGTCATGGTTCGTAAGTTCAGGGCAAGGTGGCAACGGCAGCTTTAAAGGAAGGGGCCCCTCGCGGCAGGTCATTGTCAAAAGGTGAGCTTACAAAAGAAAAGCCTCCCTCGGGAGGCTTTGATGTGTCTGACGATGGCGTCGAAGCATGAGTCAGGAGCCGTTCTTATCCTGTCTCTCCTGCTGAAGGAGTTTGTTCATTATCCCTCCGCGTTTTAGTTTCTGGCGGTAATCATTCTCATGGAAATTCATGAGGTAGTCGAGGTAGGCCACGTTTCTTTCCACGGATTCCATGTACAGGTCAGCGTCGATGTGCCAACGCAGCCTGAAGTGATGGCGCATGAATCGGTTCATGTTGCCGAGGTCGGTGAGCATTCTCGTCTTGATGGTTTCATAGAACGTAATGGTCCTCTTGAGCAGGGCCACTTCATCCTCTCCCCCCATGAGATTCGCTTCCCGGAATTCCTGGTAGAGGAAGAGAAGCTTTTCCAGGTAAATGCGGTCAGCCAGTTGACCGATAAGATCGGCCGTCCCCGTCATTTTTCCGAGCATGTCGATCTCGGGGGACATGAAAGGTGTGTTGGCAGACCTGTCTCCGTGATCGGTCCAGAGCACAAGTTTTCTGCACACCTCAAAGCTGTGCTCAGGCCAGCCTTTCGCCGCGAGATAGGCAGCCATGAACCCGATGCTGCGGTCGACGTGAGTCAGGGTATACTTTCCGCCCGTACCTTCGGTGTCTTCAGTTGTCTGAATATACCCGACGTCGTGGAAAAGGGCACTTACGAGAGCGAGCGTGATATCATCGTCGTTGAATCTTGTCCCGGTGATGGTGGCCCCATGGATGAGCCGTGCCAGGGCGAGCAAGACGTCGGTTGTGTGTCGTAAATCGTGATACTGCGTCGTGCAGCGACGGTAGCCGGGGTAATTGCCATTGAAGAGGTCGACCGTGTCGGAAAAAGCTTGATCGAGATGTGTGAAATCGTAGCCCCTGTTTATTTGCGCCACAATGTTCTTTACCTCGGCAAAGACGATGATGGGGTTATCCATATTGACAAGGTCTGCAAGTACGAGGACTTTTTTCGACATCGTGTGTTCCTTTGAAAGAAAGTCGTACTATTCCTTGAGACGAGCCAGGTGGAAAATCGGCAGGCCAGGAGATTGGTGATTTCTGTATGCTTTCGCAGGTTGATAATGATGGTACCTGATATAATACTCAATAATAAACATTATTCAATATCTAGGTTTGACTTTTTTGTGAGAGATGAAAGAATCTCCGCATACTACTCCCCATGATAGAATTGAGTGGTTGGAAAGGGTATTTTCGTCATGATACGCAAATCTCGGGGTCCACGGCCGGCCGCTGTAAAGAGTCAGGAAGCTCTGGATGATATTGTTCGGCGGCTTAAATCAGAACAGGTTTCACGCGACAATTACCGGGAGCGCTCCCTGAAGCTTCATGGATGGATCTGTGCAAAGTGTGGTCGGGAGTTTGACCTGGCCAATCTTAACCTTCTTACTGTTCATCACAAAGACGGCAACCACCACAATAATCCCTCTGACGGCAGCAACTGGGAAAACCTCTGCATCTACTGTCATGACGATGAGCATGCGCGGTCACTCCTTGGCGACTATCTTAGTCGAGATGACACAAAGGAATAACTCAGGTGCTTATGAAGAACGAGGGGCGCAGGTGAGTCTTAGGTGGTGAGTGTCCTGACACTATCAACAGGTCTACATTTCGAGGAAGGGTAGATGGCAGGAATGTAAGTGCTGCTATACAAACCGAAATCGTAACTATAAAAATGTATAAATCGCTATTGACAACGAGTATGCAATGTGTTTAATAAGTAAAGGTAATAGAAGTAACTATCATAAAGGAGGAAATCTAAATGGCAACGTTATTGGAACTGGCAGCTGAAATTGTCGCATCCCACGCTTCCACGACTGAGATGTCAACTGATGAGCTGCTGTTGGAAATTCAAAAAGTCTATGCCGCACTGCAGAATCTTGAAGCTGGTAAAGAAATTGCGGTTTCTGTTGCCGAAGAAGGCAAGGCTCCTGCTTTGACTGTCAAACAAGCTTTCAAAGCCAATGAAGTCATTTGTCTTGTCTGCGGCAAGGGGGGAATGAAGACGCTTACTCGCCATCTCAAGCAGATGCACAATATGAAACCGGGCGAATACCGGAAGCAATTCGGCATCAAGAGCAGTCAGTCTCTGGCTGCCAAGAACTTTTCCGAAGCGCGCAGAAAGATGGCCCAGGAAAGAGGCCTTGCCGCCAATCTGGCCAAAGCGCGCGAAGTGAGAGCCGCGAAGCTGCAGGCGAAAAAAGGCGCTCCCAAAAAGGCTGCCCCCAAGGCCAAAAAGGGTAAGTAGTTCTGATCGTTTCCCTGCAGTAATGAAGCCGCCTTCGGGCGGCTTTTTTCATGTCGGGCAAGAAAGCATTCAGCGGCTGCAGTAGATTTTACGAATTGACTTTGGTTGGGCATTCGCTATAAAATCCTGCGCTGTGATTACAGTAGTAATCTGGAAATCCATACCCAGGGACGCGCGTGCACCTGGGATTTTTTGTGTGACCGCCATGAATAAGCTTACGAAAATTCGCTGCCCTCACTGCCGGAAAGAAACCACATTGCAGGGGAACCCGTTTCGGCCTTTCTGCTCCGATCGCTGTCAGCTCATCGATATGGGCGCCTGGGTAAATGAGGAATACCGTATCCCCGGCGCTGATGCGGCGCATGGTACTGATGGCGCCGACGGCGAGCCCTTTTAACCCTGTCATGGCGTATACTGCTAGAGAAGGAGAAATCGCATGAGTAACATTCGACTTCGTTTCGCGCCGAGTCCCACCGGCTATCTTCACGTTGGCGGGGCAAGGACTGCCCTTTTTAACTGGCTCCTGGCCCGCAAGTTGGGGGGGACGTTCATTCTGCGTATCGAAGATACCGACGTCGCCCGCTCAACCGAGGAGTCTGTAAATGCCATTTTCGAGGGGATGCGATGGCTCGGTCTCGACTGGGACGAGGGGCCCTTTTTTCAGACTGAGCGGTTCCCTCTCTACGCGGAGTTCGTTGAGAAACTCCTGAAGGACGGCAAGGCATACAAGTGTTACTGCAGCGCTGAGGAACTGGAGGCAAAGCGGGAGTCAGCCCTCAGGGAAGGGCGCAAGCCGAAGTATGACGGGACGTGCAGGAATCTCACGGGCGATATCCCGGGCAAGCCGTTCGTGGTCCGTTATAAGGCACCCACAGACGGGATTACTGCTTTCGACGATCTTATCAAGGGGCGGATATCGTTCAACAACGAAGAACTCGATGACCTCATCATTCAGCGCAGTGACGGGACGCCAACCTACAATTTCACCGTCGTTATCGATGACGCCACCATGGGGATAACAACAGTCATTCGTGGTGATGACCACGTGAACAATACACCGCGGCAGATACTTCTCTATGAAGCCTTGGGATACCCGGTCCCTCGTTTTGCCCACGTGCCCATGATTCTTGGAGCGGACAAGACCCGGCTTTCCAAGCGTCACGGCGCCACAAGTGTCATGGCGTACCGCGACATGGGGTATCTCCCCGAGGCGATGGTCAACTACCTTGTTCGTCTCGGCTGGAGCCATGGTGATGAGGAGATTTTCAGCCGCGACGAGCTTGTAGAGAAATTCTCAATTGAAGCTGTAGGTAAGTCTGCCGGCGTGTTTAACCCGGACAAGCTCCTCTGGCTGAACCATCATTATATCAAGGACGGCGACCCTGAGCGGTTGGGGGAGCTCCTCGTTCCCTTTCTCAAGGAACGGGGGGTAGATCCTGCCGTTGGCGGTCCTGCTCTTTCGTCGGTGGTGAAGACTCTCCAGGAACGTTCCCGGACGTTGATCGAGATGGCAGACGGTGCACTTTTCTTCTACCGGGATGATTTCGCATACGACCCGGAGGCGGCCGCAAAGTTTCTCAAGCCCGAGGTGGTCCCACTCTACGAGGCGCTCCTCGACCATCTTGGCAAGGCCCCTTCCCTGACGCACGAGAGCGTCGAG
>DATDMX010000249.1:0-9102 GCA_036518575.1 Geobacteraceae bacterium
GCTGGACGTTGTTCCGGTCTCGAAAAACGCTCTCCGGCCAGGCCCAATACGTACGCATTTTCCTCACTGCCGACCTTTACGGCTCCCTCTGCTCCCGCAGACCTTCCGTTTACACTGATTGTCGGTCCCATGGGATTTCATAACGGCACCATGTCAACGCAGTCGGAAAACAATCTGAGTGTTTGCCCGAGCGGTTACGTGGAGATTTCCGTAGCCGATGCGAAGCAGCTTGGCGTTACCGAGGGCATGCCGCTCAGATTGACATCTGCCAGAGGGAGCGTCACCGGAGCTGCCAAGGTTTCCGGGAAGATCCCGGCAGGGCTTGTTTTCGCGCCTTTTCACTTCCGTGAGATGGCCGTTAGCGCGCTTCTCAGTGGCAACACCAATATCGCCCGCGTCAAGGTTGAAAAGGCTTAAAGATAGCTTTTTCGGATATCCGAACCCCGGCTTACGTCGGGGTTTTTTTTTGCAGATTATCCGACGTTGATCCGGCGTCAAGGCAATAGTTGTTGACAGTGCAGCTACCGAGCATTGATAATAAAAAGTCACGCGCTGGTTTCTGCCCTGCGGAAACCACGATAGATCAAGTGGAGGAATTCGGAGCATGCTGGGAAAAAAGTCGAAAGTCATCCTGCTCTTTCTGGTGGCGGCACTTCTGGCGGCAGGAATTACCATAGGAGTCACGAAACGCCCTGGAGTTCGAGCAAAGGACGACAGGGAATACCTCAAGATGCTCAAGGAGGTAATGACCCTTGTTAAGAAGAATTACGTGGAGCCGGTGGACGACAAGAAGCTCGTGGAAAGCGCCATTAACGGCATGCTCTCTTCTCTCGACCCTCACAGTGCTTACATGCCTCCCGAGCCCTTCAAGGAGATGAACATCCAGATAGCCGGTGCTTTCGGCGGCGTCGGTATCGAACTCTCCATGAAGGACGACAGGCTTACGGTTGTTTCTCCCATTCAGGATACGCCGGCTTTTCGTGCCGGGATAAGGTCTGGCGACCATATCGCGCGCATTGACGACAAGTGGACGAAAGGGATGAAGATCGAGCAGGCGGTAAAACTCATGCGCGGGAAGGAAGGGACGAAGGTTACTCTCACCATCTTCAGGGAGGGAATCGCCAAACCGTTTGTTTTCCCGCTCACTCGTGCCACCATCCATCTGACAAGTGTCCAGTACCGCACCCTCGAACCCGGATATGGTTACATCAAGATTCTGCAGTTTCAGGAAAGAAGTGCCGATGATTTCACCAAGGCACTCCAGACCCTGAAAGATCAGAATAAGGGAAGTCTCAAAGGGCTCATCGTTGATCTGCGCTACAACCCGGGAGGGCTCGTGGACGTGGCGGTCAGGATCGCCGGCCAGTTTGTGGGAGAAGGCTTCAGGAGCGACGGTACGATCGTCTCCACCAAGGGACGGGAGCGTTCTGCCAACCGGACCCTTTACGCCAGTGTTGGCGAAAAAGAGCCCCACTACCCCATGGTCGTTCTCATCAACGGCGGAAGTGCCAGCGCCTCGGAAATCCTTGCCGGTGCACTCCAGGATCAGAAACGGGCTGTCATCATGGGGACACAGAGCTTCGGCAAAGGGTCGGTCCAAAGCATTCTCCCGCTGAAGGGAGGGGCTGGGCTGAAACTCACCACAGCCCGCTACTACACCCCCAGTGGGCGCTCGATCCAGGCCAAGGGAATCACTCCCGACATCATCGTCGGTCGGGTTGATCTGGCCGCGGCGAAGAAGCAGGCAGAACTTCCGGTGCATGAGAAGGACCTTGTGAACCACATCACCGATGGCACGGGCGTAAAGGATACAAAGCCGGAGGAGAAGCAGGCCGAGCCCGAAAAGAAGGGCAATAACGGAAAACCGGCCCAAGAGAAATCTCCTGACGCCAAGAAGCCTGCACTCACCGGTGATGAAGAGGCCAGCAAGGATTACCAACTGTCGCGGGCTCTTGAGCTCCTTAAAGGGGTGAATCTGGTCCAGACCTTCTCTTCTCAACCGGTCCCCAAGCAGGAGAAATGACGGCGAAGGCTCCCAATCTCATCGTGGTGCTCGGGCCGACTGCGTCGGGTAAAACGGCCCTGGGCGTGGCAGTGGCTACCCGTGTGGGCGGCGAGATTATCTCGGTCGACTCGCGCCAGGTGTTTCGCGGGATGGACCTCGGCACCGGCAAGGATCTCCACGAGTACGGAAACATACCGTACCACCTCATCGACATCATCAACCCCGGTGCTGAGTTCAGCGTGTTCGAATTTCAGCGCCGCTTCTTTACCTCTTTTAGCGATATTTGCGGCAGGGGATGCCTGCCGGTGGCAGTCGGGGGGACGGGACTCTACTTCGATGCGGTCTTGAGTCACTACCGTCTCGTTGAGGTTCCGGAAGATCCACAACTGCGCCGCGAACTCGCCCAGTTGTCCCTGGAGGAGTTGACCGCCAGGCTTCGAGCCGTCACCCCACGACTTCACAACACCACCGACCTTCTGCAGCGTGAGCGAATCGTACGCGCCATCGAGATCGCCCTTCACGAACCGGCCGACTCTGACCCTCTTCCCGAGGTCCGGCCACTCTTGATAGGCATCCGGTGGGAGCGCGCTCGGTTGCGACAGCGGATCACCGCGCGTCTCAAGACACGTCTCGATCAGGGCCTGATCGGCGAGGTGGAGGGGCTTCTTGCCGCCGGGATTCCCCACGAACGCCTCAATTATTACGGCCTCGAATATCGGTGCGTTGCCGCTTATCTGCGCGGCGAATACAACCGTAATGACATGTTTCAGAAACTGAATGCTGCCATTCACGATTATGCCAAACGCCAGGAAACCTGGTTTCGTCGCATGGAGAGAAACGGCGCCCTGATTCATTGGGTTGACGGTGAGAATGATCCTCTGGCTCAGACAAAGGGGATTCTTGACCGTGCCGGCGTCGCGTTTCATGCCGGACCCAGCGGTCGGGGCGAGTGATCCCACCATGATGCCATCGGCCGTCGCCGCGTATGTGCGCAATCGTGCCTTATCTTCGTGGAGCCTGGCCGGTGACTCGGCCGGCGGTGTCAACGGGGTGGTGGTCATCCCTGCCTACGCCGAGGAAGAACATCTCTTTGCGACCCTCGCCTCCTTGGCTGCAAATCCTGCCGAGTATCTCGACCGCTTCCTCATCCTCGTTGTCGTTAACAATCGCGCCGATGTTCCCACTGCGGATCTTGACAACAACGCGGCAACCTTGCGGCGCCTTGACGCCCTCGGCGACCGAAGCCCCCTTCGACTTGCCTGGGTGGATGCCGCTTCCCCCGGTCGCGAACTTCCCCCCGGTGGAGGCGTCGGTTTGGCGCGGAAAATAGGCCTCGATCTGGCACTCAAGCGCCTCGACTATACTTTCCGGGACCCTCTTCTCATCTGCCTCGATGCCGACACCATCGTACGACCTGATTACCTCTCTGCCATCGATGCCCATTTTGCCGAGGCTCGGGATGGGGGCTCCGTCATTCCGTTCTGTCATCAGGCCGGCGAATCACCCGTCCATGACGAGGCGATTGTCAACTACGAGCTTTTTCTGCGCAGTTATGTGCTTGGCCTTTCCCTCGCAGGCTCCCCCTATGCTTTCCACACAGTTGGCAGCGCCATGGCATGCCGCGCCTCCGCCTATGTGCGTGCCGGCGGAATGAACGGGCGGATGGCCGGAGAAGACTTCTATTTTCTGCAGCAGCTTCGGCGCACGTCGGGGGTCGCTGAGCTCAGCGGCACGGTGGTCTTTCCGTCGGCACGATCTTCCCACCGGGTTCCCTTCGGTACCGGCCGAAGCATTTCCCGCTCTCTTGGCGGTGATCCCGACGCCGTGGCGTTTTACCGTACCGAATGCTTCGCGATCCTCGGAGCCTGGCTTGCCCTTGTGACCCGGGAACTGGGGAGTGGCCCGTGCACGCTCCTCGCCGCCGCCGCAAGCATCTCTCCGTACCTCGCCGAGTACCTGAGTGGTAGTGGGTTCAGCGCTGTCTGGGAACGCCTTCAACGCCATAATCCCAGACCTGTAGCCCTCCTTGCTGCCTTCCACGGTTGGTTCGACGCGCTGCGAACCATGAAACTAATCCACCATCTTTCGTCGGGCCCTTATCCGCGGTGCGGAGCCCAAGACTCGGTGCCACCTCTTTTGGGCCAGGCCGGGTTGCCGGACCCGGGAAAGGGGGGGCGCGAGTTACTTGGAGTATTGCGTCGCGCGCAGATTGGTGCTTCATGCCCTCATGAAAGGTGCAGCCTAAGTAATTGTGTCGCCTTTTCCGAGAATTTTCCTCCAGAACCGGGCCCTTGTGTGGTATAAATGTGTAATCAACCTGGAGTCGGAAAGCTTCTGATGCCAACCGAACCAAGACTGTTCACGAGACCCCGCCCATGTACTGCAGTTTTTACGGGTTCACCGAAAAACCGTTTGTCGTCACGCCCGATCCCCGCTACGTGTTTCTCAGCAAGAACCACCGGGAAGCATTTGCCCATCTCCTCTACGGCATTGACAACTACGCCGGCTTTATCGAGCTGACCGGTGAGGTCGGGACCGGCAAGACTACCATGCTCCGTACGCTCCTCAGCCAGCTTGCTGAAGAGCACTACCGGCTCGCCCTGATTTTCAACCCGTCACTCTCCACCGCCGAACTCCTCGCCCTTATCTGCCGCGAATTTGGCCTTACGTGTGACAATTGCAGCAGCGCGGAGCTTCTTGGCACCCTCTACCGGTTCCTTCTGCAGGAGAATATCGCTGGCCGGATGGTGGTTCTCGTAATAGATGAGGCGCAAAACCTTTCCCCCGAGGTCATGGAGCAGGTTCGGCTCATCTCCAATCTGGAGACAGAGAGGAATAAGCTTATCCAGATCGTCCTTGCGGGCCAACCCGAGCTGGGGGCTCTTCTTGAGCGTCCCGAGTTGCGGCAGTTGAACCAGCGAATCACGGTCCGCTATCACCTGCGACCTATGGATTTTGACGACACCTGTGCCTACATTGCGCACCGCCTTGATGTTTCGGGCGGCAGGGGAGCGGTAGCCTTCGCGAACGGAGCGCTCAAGCACCTCTACCGTGCGACCCACGGGATTCCCCGCCTCGTCAATATCATTGCCGACCGCGCGCTTCTCGTTGGCTATGCCGAGGGAAGCCGCCAGATAACTAGTCGGATGATGGCGCAGGCAATCTCCGAAATAGGTGGTGAACGCCGGCTCTTCCGTGGCCGCA
The DNA here is from genome assembly GCA_036518575.1 of Geobacteraceae bacterium. Classification (GTDB taxonomy): domain Bacteria; phylum Desulfobacterota; class Desulfuromonadia; order Geobacterales; family Geobacteraceae; genus DATDMX01. The sequence goes on from DATDMX010000249.1 coordinate 5,210, forward strand.
ACCGCCTTTTCTCCGCAGTGGGGATCGCGGTCTGCGTCCTTGTGGTAGTGTCCCTCATCTTTTTAGCCGGCAAAGGGCAGAGGGCAGGGGAGACGCCAGCTTCTGGGGCAGTGGGCAGTGATGCCGCGCTTGTCAGAAAGCTTGCCACCATAAGCGAGGTGGAGAGTGGCCGTCAGGCTCTCAATGCCGTGCTGGCCCCTTGGGGAGCGCGAGCCGTAAGCGCCTTGGCGGCCAGCCCAAATCTCCGAACACTTAGAGCTGCCGTAGGCAATCAGGCGATTTCCGTCAGTCATATTGCCGGGAGTCTCGGTCTCCTGCGTCGACTCGATCTCCCTGTTGTTCTTGAAGTAACGCTCCCCAAGGGCGGCGGACGACTGCTGGCATTGACGGGAGTCGACGGGGAGCGGTTGCTCGTCACATCACCTGCCGGTGGCTCGGTGGCACTCACTCCTGCCGAGCTTGAACGCATCTGGACAGGTCGTGCATATGTCGTGTGGCGAAACCCCCTTCAGCTTGCTCTCCCCCTTACTCCAGGGGCAAGGGGGAGCGATGTTGAACGGTTGCAGCGCTATCTGAACAGAGCCGGCGTCTACACCGGACAGGCAACGGGGCGCTACGACCGCACGACGGAGGAGGCCATTCGACACTTCCAGGAAGCCAACGGACTGCCCGAGGACGGCAGGGTGGGGGAACAGACACTGACATTCCTTGTACGGACAGGGGAGGGGAGCACCTTTCCTTCCCTCGTAAAGCCGGTGAGGGGGACACGGCTATGAGTTCCATCTTAAAGGCGCTCAAGAGACTGGAGGAGGAGAAGGCTGCCAGAGATGCGGCAGCTGCGGGAATCAGCGCGCGTGTGAAGAGTGGCGTTGTGGTGCCGCGCCCCCCGTCTCCCTGGCGGCTTCCTCTGGCGCTCGGGGTGGTTGCGGCCCTGGCGGTTTTCATTACCTACGCTGTAATGGGAGGATTTGGCCCTGGGCGCAGGACGGTGACTCAGTCGGCCGTGGTGGCACCACAGCAGCCTCAGCAGTCCAGCCAGCCAGTCGCCTCGGAGCCGTCTCCGGCACCGGTGTCTCGGCCCCTCCAAGGAGTGAAAACTCCTCCTGCTCAGTCACCCGCAGCCCCTGCAGTGGCCCGCACGGCCACGCCACCGGTGATAAGTGCGCCCGCCGCCAGGGATCATGGAGCGACGTTTACCACGGAGCCGCCGGCAGAGGTGCAGGTTACGCCAGCGGTTGCTCCTGCTGCGCCGTCCGTTTCGACCGGCCCTGCTCTGCCTGACCTCAAGGTTTCCGGGATCGCCTGGCAAAAGGATGCCTCCAGTCGCATGGCAATGGTGAACGGTGCGACCGTGGTCGGGGGAGGGAAGGTGAGCGGTGCCCGCGTGGAAGAGATATTCCCCGATAGGGTCCGGTTTTCCTTCGAGGGAAAAAGTTTCGACGTTTTTCTTGGCAAGAGCTCCTCTGACCGCTAGGTGCCTCTCCGGATAATCCCATGACCAACTATTCCTTTGCCGCCTTGGCCCTAAGCAGCGAACTCGACCTGACGCGTCTTGCCGCCAGTCTTGGTGTACCCCGCAAGTATCGATGGGAAGAACCTCTTCTCCTCGACCCTGTCAGCTTTCGTTCGGCGGATACCCCCCAGGAACATCGGCAGTCGGTCTATCTCTACTACTTCGGATGCGTGGTGTTCGTAAACTGCGATCAGGCAACTGTCGATCGTTTTTTCAAACATCTTCGGGAGCTGGGTGATGAGTACCGGGCGTGTCGCAGTCTCAAGTTCCGCGAGGAATATGCTCTTCGCGTCGAGGCTGAGGAGGCTTCTGCCATCAGCAACGACTGCGCCATCATGCCGAGGGCTGATCGGGCGTACATCGATATCATTTGCTTTGCCCTGGCCAAATCGGTAGCCCTTGAGCGAATCGAGGAACAGGTGGATGCGGTGCTCGACGAGGTAGAAAACCTCATCGCGCGGCTTAACCGCGGGAAGCTCAACATTGCCGATCGGCACCTGGCGAGTCTTGCCGCCTCCATTCTCAATTTCAAGTACACATCCATCGCCCACATCATGGTGCTCGATAAGCCTGAGATAACGTGGGATAATCCCGAGGCTGACCAGCTCTACCTTACCATGGACAATCTCTTCGAGCTCGGGCAACGCTACCAGGAGATCAAGCACAAGTCGGAGATTCTCCTCGACGTGACCGAGGTTTTTACGGGCCTCAGCCACGCCAGGCGTTCTGCCCGCCTCGAATGGATCATCATCGTCCTGATTCTCATCGAGATAGTAATCTACCTCGCGGACATCTTCTGGAAGAAGCTGTGACAACTCTGCGCGTGCGGCCTCAATCCGACGCAGAGTTATTGACATCGCCGCAGTGAATCGAGTATCTTTTCCCCATGCAAGCTGAGTCGGAACAGGATAGTAAGTGGGAGGAACTCTGCAAACGTTGCGGCGTTTGCTGCTTCGAGAAGTACGAAAACGAGCGTGGCACCATTTTCTTCACCCAAACCCCCTGTCGTTATCTCGACGTAATCACCCGGCAGTGCAAGATTTACGATCGGCGTCGCGAGATTAACCCCGAGTGCGTCAAGCTTACCCCTGATATGGTCAGGGAACTTAACTGGCTGCATGACGAATGTGGCTACAGACAGGCTCTCGGACTTAAACGCTCGCGCAAGTAGATCACATCCCTGCTGCGGCAGAACTCGGGTAATCCGTTGTGAATTCCCTGTTCGCACATTCCTAGAATCGAAGAAGGACGTCAATGCACCCCAACGATAAGCACCTCACTCTTGTCAGGGGAGGAAAGATTTCCCCCCGTGAATTCGTATCTCTCCCGCTGAAGGAAAAAGCTCATCTCCTCAGCTCTCGGCCTGCCAAGGAACAGCTGGAATTGATCCTCGCCGATCCTGCCGGGAAAGAGCTTGTGCGTGAATTCGCGCCGCTCGACCTCTACTTCTTGGTCAAAGAGGTGGGAGAGCAGGACGCTCTCGAATTGATCCACTTTGCCGCCCCCGAGCAGTTTTCCTTTTTTCTCGACCTGGAACTCTGGCAGCGGTGGCAGTTTTCTCCCCAGAAGGCCATGCAGTGGTTGAGCTACCTTCTTGAGGGGGGCGAGGAACAGGTTGTCGAGTTCTTTCACCAGGCGGATTCGGAACTCTTGACCGTCATCTTCATGAAAGAGATCACGGTCGGGGGCGGGCTGGGGGTCCTCTCCTCGGATGAGGAACGGCTTGCCGACTGGGAGCATACGTTTGATAATCTCTATTTTTTCACCGTCAGGAACAAGGATTATGCCGACCTCATCGGCCGGCTGCTCGACATTATGTGCCGACTTGCCCATCCTCTCTACCTCGAGGTAATGGAGGGAGTTAAGAATGAAACGGCAGGCGAAGCGGAGGACCTCGCCTTCAGGTTCCGGTCGGCCCGACTGGCGGACCAAGGCTTTCCTGAGCTTGAGGACGCCCTTGAGCTCTATGTCTATGTCAACCCGGCCAGCTATACTCCCCGTGGCGGCAAGGAGACTATGACGACTCCTTCTCTTTCTTACGGAGTAGTGCCGGCCCCCTTTCGAAAAGGCGATTCACTGCTCCAGAGGTTATTGGCCAAGTGCGGCACGGAGGATATTTTTCTCGAACTGAACTATCTCGTCAATAACGTGCTTGTCGCGGATGGTGCGGATTTTTTCGAAGAAAAGCATATTGAGGGTATTTTTCAAAGGGTGGGTGACTATCTTACCAGTGCCCTCGACTATCTCAGCCGCGGAGATGAACAGAAGGCGGAGACGCTCCTGGGTGGTGAGTCCCTGAAGGATCTGTTCCGCGTCGGCTTCAGCCTGGTTCTCGAGCTGCAGCGCAAAGCACGAAAAGTCACGTCTTCGGAATATGCCG
>DATDMX010000250.1:0-3808 GCA_036518575.1 Geobacteraceae bacterium
GCAACGTCTGCCACACGACCACGAGCCACTATACTCAGACTGCCGGTGACAGCCATAACTCCACCACCAACTGTACCTACTGCCACAAGCACAATGGCACGTCAGGGAGCACAGCTTTCGGCGCCAGCGGAGACTGCCTCAGCTGCCATGCCACTGCCCAGGGGGCGCGCCGGGCCATAACCCCTGAACTGGGAAGCGCCACTACCTACAAGTCCCATCACGTGACCGGCGTGGCGATCACCAAGTGGCAGTGCATCTTGTGCCACGCCGAAGGTGACTGGAGCACGGGGGGCGTTTCCACGCTCCACACGGGGACTTCCGGGCAGCCCATCTACCTGCGTAACGTGGATACCCCGGCCGCAGCTGGCACCAACGGAAACGCCGGCACAAACTACTGGGCCATCTCGACCTCGTGGACGAACACCGACTACACGAACCTCGACACCTTCTGCATGAAATGTCACGATGCGGGCGGCGCGGCAGGCCTGGCGGTGAATACGACGACCACCGGCCTGACCCTCAACCCGGGGGCCGGCTCGGCCCAGGCGCTCGATCCGTTCAACGATACGGAGACCAACGGCTACGACCAGGTGGCCCGCACCCGCCAGACCGACGTCGATACGCAGTTCAACAGCACCAACGCCTCGCACCATGCGGTGAAGGGGCAGCGCTACACCGTCTCGACGTACCTGTTCACGGCGAGCAAGTTCAACACCTTTAACACCCTTAACGGCACGCAGGTTAAGGATACCTCCACGCTGCACTGCCACGACTGCCACTACCGCGACGGCCACGGGACGGCAAACTCCGAGTACATGCTCCAGAACAGCACGGGCGCCGATACCCTCTGGACGACCTCCACGTACGGCTGCGTGAAGTGCCATATTTCCAGCTACTACGGCACTACCCACACGAACGGCAACACCAAAGACTTCAGCACAACCGCCGGCTCCACCGGCCTTACCGCTCGGACCACCGGCAACGGCAACATCACCGGTATCGCCTGCATGAACTGCCACAACGTGGGGGCCACGGGCTGGGCCGGCATCCACGGCGGCGGCAACACCTATGTTGATGGTGCCGGTGCTACCCAGACCACCTACCGATTCATGCCGGGCATGGCGAACAGCAAGTACGAGCCGGCCGGCTGGACCACAACCGGGGCGGTCACCACCTGCTATACGAATGCCAACACCTCCTGGACCGGCTGCAATCAGCACTCGGGGGGCGTAAACCCGGGTAGTGGTAACAACCCGCGGCCAGCTCGTCCGCTGCAGTACTAACTGCGTTCTTATGCCGGAAGGGGGTACTCACGGTGCCCCCTTCCGGTAATGCACTTTAGCCGGCAATAACCGGCTATTTTTTTTGCCCACGGCAGACTTTTTTGTTAGGATGGGGATGTTGCATCCATATTTCCTCCTTTGGACCCCATCATGACAAACCCCAGAACTTTTTCCGATCGCGTAGCCCGCATCTTCAAGTCGCCTGGGACGTTTCCCTTCTTCCTCATTATTCCTCTCGCAGTCATCGCCACCCGGGTTCTGCGTATCCCCGTTCCCGCCACCAACCTTCTTCTTGCCAACAATCTTCTCCTCCTTACCTATCTCACTGTGCGCCTCGTACTGCTACTTCGCGGCGCCGCGCGAGCTCTCAGGTATCGTGAGGATTCCTTCCGGCCGAAGAAGGGGACGACAGTTTCGCTTTCGGGCGATGCGGTCCGCCAGCACCTCGAAGGGAGCGGGTATCGGTTCAACGATACCTGCAGCTACGGTGAAAAACGGGAGGTCGGCTACTGGGGCACGGTGCTGATGCATGCCGGCCTTGTCCTGCTCCTCGTCTTCGGGAGCTACGACAACATGCACACCTTCACCGGCTCTTTTCTCCTGGGTGTGGGCGATCCCCTGCCGCTTTACGAGAAAGGAGTCTACCGCTTCTGGTCGCAGGGGCTTCTCACCTCGTACAATGACATCGACATGAAGCTCAAGGTCAGGGAGCGCTTCCTTCCCTCCGAGCGCTATCCCGCGGGGGCAACGGAGATTGTTCTCCTCGACAAAAAAGGAAACGAGTTGCAGCAAGGCGTTGTCGATCCGCGAACGTCGATGTCGCAGGGGCACTACACGGTGGGCATGACGCGTTTCGTGTATGATGCCTGGGTGGTTGTCACCACGACGCCGGGCAATCTCGTTGTGTTCACGGACTGGATCAAGCTTCTGCCGCGCGCCGATGCTTCGGGGACATACACCCACTATAACGACTTCACGAGCCCGGACGGGAAAGTCGCCTGGCGGGCCTGGTTCGACCAGGCCCATGACCGGCTGAGGTTCCAGATGGACAAGGATGGCCGGGGCATTGTCGACGTCGTCCTCGGCATGGGGCCAGAGTACCGCAAGGATGTGGCGGGATACAGCACCACGCTCCAGGGTATCGGCAAGTGGACCGAATTCCGCATCGTCCGCAAGAGGCACGTTCCGGTCCTCATCGCCGGGGGGCTGATCGCACTTCTGGGCCTTCTGGTGCGAATGGTATACAGAGCCCGGAGGGTCTGGGTCGAGCAGGCAGGAGACGGCAGCGTTATCCGGACCACTGACCGCAGGCTTGTGCAGGCGTTGCTTTCGGACGGTCGTCCGCATGAGGGGTAAGGAATGAAAAAAGTTCTTCTCTTGTTGTTGTGCATGATCATGCTCTGCGCGGTGTCGTGCAGCCGCGAAAAGGCTGTCGACTACAGCGGGCCTCTGTTTCTCGCCAAGCTTGACGGCAGATGGGGCTACATCGACACGACCGGAGAGTTCAGGATCAAGCCGCAGTTCGACGATGCCCTCGATTTCAGCGAAGGACTTGCGGCGGTGTTCTCGGAAGGGAAGTGGGGATTTGTCGACCGGAGCGGGAAATTCGTCATCAAGCCGCGATTCGATGTGGCGATTCTTTTCAGCGACGGCCTGGCACCTGTCAAGGTCGGACATGACTGGCTGTACGTGGACCGGAGCGGGAAACAGGCTTTCCCTGCGAAGTTTGTCGAAGCTTCGCCCTTCACCGAGGGACTGGCGGCCGTGATGGTAAAGGATCGCTGGGGGTTCATCGACAAGAGCGGCGCGTTCGCCATCGAGCCCCGGTATGAGAAACCCTCCCTCTTTCACGAGGGGAGGGCCATGATCCGCAAGGGAGACAAGTTCGGTTTTATCGACAAAACGGGGAAGATCGTGGTGCCGGCGCAGTACGCCGAGGTGACGGCAGGTATATTCAATAACGGCCTGGCAGCGGTAAGGACTGGCCAAAGATGGGGGTTCATCGATCTTGACGGCAAGTTCGCCATCCCGGATATTTTCGGCGATGCCCTCTTTTTCAGCGAAGGAATGGCGGCGTTCAAGATGAAGAACAAGATCGGCTACATGAACAAGGAGGGGAGGCCGATCGTCATGCCCACCTATGACCAGTCGTTCGTCTTCAGCGATGGGGTGGCTGCCGTGAAGGTCGGCAAGAAGTGGGGATACATCGACAAGAGCGGGGCGATGGTAATCAAGCCGCAGTTCGACGAGACCCTCGCTTTCCGTAAAGGGTTCGCCCCGGTGCGTATAGGCCACAAGTGGACCTATGTCGACAAGACCGGCCGGGCGATCGTGAGTCCCCGCTTTGAAAGTGTCGGCGCCGTGACCGACGAGGTTCTGCTTTTTATGATTGTCGGAGGAGAGTTGAAGTAGGAGGGGAACTGCCCCGCTTTTTATGATGAAATTTTTTGGAAATGAAATCCCGCCGGCACGCCGGCGGGATTTTTTTGTTGTGGCCCACCTTCAGGACAGTTTGCTCAGTCATA
>DATDMX010000251.1:0-9155 GCA_036518575.1 Geobacteraceae bacterium
CAGGGGAACTGGACAGCATGACGCGCAGCCTTGTCCAACGGGAGGAAGAAATCAGGGAACTCAACCGGGAACTGGAGCACAAGGTGCGGGAGAGGACCGCGGAGCTCGAAGAGAAAAACCTCCTCCTCGTGAAGGCGAAAGAGGAGCTCGTACGGGCCGAAAAGCTCGCCGCCATTGGAGAACTGGCCGCCGGCGTGGCCCATGAGATCAATAACCCCATGGCAATTATCCGCGGCCATGCGGAAATTCTCCAGATGAGCATCCCCCCCGACGCCTCCGACCGCGAGGAGGTGGACACCATCGTGCAGCAGGTGGGACGCGTGGAGAAGATCGTCGCCAATCTTCTGCGGTTTGCGCGCCGGGAACGGAAACAACTGGGTCGAGGCGACGTCAACCTGATGATCGACGACATCCTGAGGCAGGCCGGCCACCAGGTGTCGTTGGACGGCATCGTCATCAGGAAGTGCCTCTCGCCCGACCTCCCCCCCATCGAGGGTGACCCCGACCAGTTGCGGCAAGTCTTTACGAACCTTGTCCTCAATGCCATCCAGGCCATGCCCGAGGGTGGCGAGCTCTGCGTCACGACGCGCCACGCGCCCGGCCGGGGAGACGACAGCGGTGAAGAGGAACCTTCAGCCCCCGCCGCCGGTTTCATCGAGGTAGCGGTGGCCGACACGGGGGCCGGCATCCCCCCGGAAAACCTGGAGCAGATTTTCAATCCTTTTTTCACCACCCGGGCAAGCGGTACGGGTCTCGGGCTCTCCGTCTCCTACGGCATCGTGAAGGGGCACGGCGGCAGGATCACGGTAACAAGCGCGCCGGGGGAAGGGAGCACCTTCCGCGTCACCCTTCCCCTCGTGCAAGGAGGGTGAATGATGCAAAGAGGAGATGTCGTTTCCCGCTGTCTTGCATAGTTATCCACTCATCCCTCAATAATTAGAGTAGACAAATAAACCTTTATGCCATTCAAAATTGCATACACGGAAAAATAACTATTGACATGTAATTACGGATAGTTACAGCTAGTGCCTACCTCTTGTGCAAAAGGCTAAGGTGCTTATAGTTACGCGACAAAAATGCACCTTATCCACAGGAGAGGGCGAGTTATCCACAGCCGTCGTGGAAAAATCCTCCCACAGGGTGCACCTGGAGGGCTTGCTGCCGGCGAGTGCCCTCATGATTATCCCGGGACCACATCATGAGAAGATGTTGCTTTTCCACCGCTTCTACGCAATAATAGGTGCTGCCCGCCCCGAGGCGGGCAACCACGAGGAGGACCGATGCGACTCAAGGAAGAGCAGATCAACCGTCTGGCGGAAAAAGTCCTGGGTGACCTCACTGCCTCGTCCCTCGTCGAGCTCAAGCGGGAGCGGGGCGTCGTGCTCGACGGGATCAGATCTGCCATTACGGCCGACATCAAGGGGGAGGAGAAGCTCGAGAAAGATGCCGAAGTTCTCCTCGAACAGACCCTGCGCTCCATGGGACGGGGAGCCGCCGACATCGACCGCCACAAGATGCTGCGCATGATCAAGGAGAAGCTCGCCAAGGATCGAAAGATCGTGCTGTAGAAGCTGACAGCAGAATCGACACGTCGCACGACTAACGCTGCACGAGAGGTCCCCATGATTTCCGAAGACCGCATTTCCCACCTGGCCCACAAGATTATAGAAAAGCTGTGGCGCGACGACCTCGCGGACTTTCCCGACGAGTCAAGGGCGCTCCAGGAAGCCAAGAACTCCATCGCCGCTTTTTTCGCCGTTGCCGAGGAAATCGATGAGGCGGTGCGCAAGAAGCTCGCCTCGTACTCCCAGGCCAAGGTGCCGGGAAGCCGTGAATGGGAAATCCTCTACCAGAAGTTCCACCAGGAAGAGATGGCGAAGCGCAAATGGTGAAGGTGCCCGGCTCCATGATACGGCGCACCCTTTGCCGGTCGCTCCTTCTTGCACTGGTACTCCTTGCGGGCTGTGCTTCGCCCGGAAAGACGACCATCGACTCGGCCTTCAATCCCACCCCCGAGCAGGGAGTCGTCTATGTGGCACCTTTCGTGACAACCCTCGTGCCGGCGCCGTTCGGCGACACCTTCTTCAACACGTTCGTCGACGACCTCAACGCGAACCGCGACGATACGGGAGTGCGCTGGTTCTACATCCTCAAGGAAGACCCCCGGGCCGTTGACCCGGCCTGGCTCGCCAAACAGGTCTACACCACCGGTGAAGTCTGGGGATACGTGGAAGACGTGGGCTGCTGCTCGGCCGAGCTCAGGGTGAAGGCACGTCTGCGGCTCTTCGAGGCAGGAAAGACCCAACCCGTGGCCGAGTTCTATCTTCCCCTGGAAGCATTCTTCGACCTCGACCGCACCACCGTTGAGGCTGAGCGCGACAAACTCGCCCTGCGGCTGGCCGACGAGATGGCCGCCAAGCTCCTCGACACCCTCGCCAAGCGCCACTGAGCCGAAACCCGCGGCGCATACCCCTCCCTCCGACCGTCTCATTTTTTTTCGATTAATGACTTGATTTTTCCCGGAGGCGTGTTTATATTCTCCTAGCGTTAGCACTCAGCGGCATCGAGTGCTAATAATTTTTTAGCCATCCAGCACAATCAGCGGATAAGAAAGGAGAAGGAACAGATGAAATTGAGACCGATGCAGGACCGTATTATCGTCAAGAGGGTCGAAGAAGAGACCAAGACCGCCGGCGGGATTTTCATTCCCGACACCGCCAAGGAAAAGCCCCAGAAGGGCGAAGTGATCGCCGTGGGCAAGGGCAAGAAGACCGAAGACGGCAAGGTCATCCCCCTCGACGTGAAGGCTGGCGACCAGGTCCTCTTTGGCAAGTACGCCGGTACCGAGATCAAGATCGAAGGCGAGGAGTACCTCATCATGCGCGAGGACGACATCCTCGGCGTCATCGAGAAATAAGGGACCGTTTCCGGGCCTGCTGTAACATCACTATATTAACGTAACGGAGGAGATAGAGACATGGCAGCTAAGATCATCAAATTCGACCAGGACGGCCGTAACGCCATCCTGAGAGGCGTCAACACCCTCGCCGATGCCGTCAAGGTCACCCTTGGCCCCAAAGGCCGCAACGTGGTTATCGACAAATCCTTCGGCGCCCCCCTCATCACCAAGGACGGCGTCACCGTGGCCAAAGAAATCGAACTCGAAGACAAGTTCGAGAACATGGGCGCCCAGCTCGTGAAGGAAGTGGCAAGCAAGACCTCTGACGTTGCCGGCGACGGCACCACCACCGCCACCGTCCTCGCCCAGTCGATCTATCGCCAGGGCTCCAAGCTCGTGGCTGCCGGCCACAACCCCATGGAACTCAAGCGCGGCATCGACCAGGCGGTCGAGACCCTCGTGGCCGAGCTGAAGAGCATCTCCAAGCCCATCAAGGACCACAAGGAAATCGCCCAGGTCGGTACCATCTCCGCCAACAACGACAAGACCATCGGCGACATCATCGCCCTCGCCATGGAGAAGGTCGGCAAGGAAGGGGTCATCACCGTCGAGGAAGCGAAAGCCATGGAAACCTCCCTTGAGACCGTGGAAGGGATGCAGTTCGACCGTGGCTACCTCTCCCCCTACTTCGTGACCGATCCGGAGCGGATGGAAGCTGCCCTCGAAAACGCCAACATCCTCATCCACGACAAGAAGATCTCCAACATGAAGGACCTCCTCCCGGTCCTCGAGCAGACCGCCAAGAGCGGCCGCCCGCTCCTCATCATCGCCGAGGACATCGAAGGCGAAGCACTCGCCACCCTCGTCGTGAACAAACTGCGCGGCGTCCTCAACATCTGCGCCGTCAAGGCCCCGGGCTTCGGTGACCGCCGCAAGGCCATGCTCGAAGACATCGCCATCCTCACCGGCGGCAAGGTGATCTCCGAGGAAGTGGGCTTCAAGCTCGAGAACACCACCATGGATATGCTCGGCAAAGCGAAAAAGATCACTGTCGACAAGGACAACACCACCATCATTGACGGCGCCGGCACCGAGGCCGACATCCAGGGCCGCGTGAAGCAGATCCGTGCCCAGATCGAGGAGACCACGAGCGACTACGACCGCGAGAAGCTCCAGGAGCGTCTTGCCAAGCTCGTTGGCGGGGTTGCCGTGATCAAGGTCGGCGCTGCCACCGAAGTGGAAATGAAAGAGAAGAAGGCCCGCGTCGAAGACGCCCTCCACGCCACCCGTGCTGCCGTTGACGAGGGGATTGTCCCCGGCGGCGGCGTCGCTTACCTGCGCGCCCTGAAGGTCCTCGACAAGCTCAAGCTCGTGAGCGAGCAGCAGTTCGGCGTGAATGTCATCAAGACCTCCCTCGAAGCCCCCATCCGCCAGATCGCCGAGAACGCCGGCGTTGACGGCTCCATCGTGGTGGACAAGGTGAAGCGGGGTAAGGACGCCTTTGGCTACAATGCTGCCGAAGACCAGTACGTCGACATGCTGCAGGCCGGCATCATCGATCCGACCAAGGTCTCCCGTACCGCGCTCCAGAATGCGGCTTCCATCGCCGGCCTCATGCTCACCACCGAGGCCCTCATCGCCGAGAAGCCGAAAGAGGAAGGCGCCATGCCGGCAATGCCGGGCGGGATGGGGGGAATGGGCGGCATGGGCGGCATGATGTAACTGGAGAAACGGCCCTTTTCCGCCCTGGCGGCGTCAGCCTGCGGGATTGCTTGTGCGGCGTAGCGCTGCTACGCCTCCGCGCATCTCCTCGGCTTCCTTGCCAGGACGAAAAATTGCTCGTTTCTGCACCATTGTGCATGAACAAAAAAGGGAGCGGACGTTGAGTCCGCTCCCTTTTTTTCTGCGTGGCATGTCTTTGCTCTGTTCTACTCTTCCCTTTCCCCTGGCCAACCGGCCGGGTCCTGGTGGAAGTAACCCGCCAGCCCCTCGTAGAGATCCGGGCACCCCTCCTTGAGGAGCTTCGGCGCGCAGAAGAAGCACTCCACGGCCACGGCGAAGAACTCCGCCGGGCTCTCCGCCCCGTAGGGATCGAGAACTGTCGGCCGGCCGGCCGCCTCGTCCTCCTGCAGGCGCTCGTACTCCTCCTCCAGCACCCGCTCCCACAGCCGCTTCCGGCGCCCCAGGAGCGGCATCCCCGTGGTTATTCCCTCTTCCGTATCCAACTGATGGGCACATTCGTGTATCACCACGTTGTAGTCCTCGTATCCCCTCTTACCGGCGAGAAGCATGTCCTCCCACGAGATGACGAGGCACCCCTGCTCCCACGATTCTCCGGAGCGAATGTCGTCACCCTCGGTCACGATGCCGGCCTCGTCCACGTCGGTCTGGCGCACGACGAATTCGCCCGGATAGACGATGACCGAGGAGAGGCCGGGGTAGTAGTCGCTTTCCCGGTGGAGAAGAAGGAGGCACGCGTGGGCCGCGATGGCCACCCTGACCTCGTCGGTCACGAGGAAGCCCCCCCGCCCCTCGAAGTTCTTCTCGGCAAGAAAAACCTGGATGTGCCCCTTGAGCTCTTCCCGGTCCGGCTCGGAGAGGAGCGCATAAAAGCGGGTCCTTCTCTCGAGCGCCCTCGTCCAGTCGGACGGGAAGGGTTGAGTTTTCAGCCGGCTACGGCGTGCGCCCGTGAAAAACAGCATGAACTACCTCTCGCCTCCGCCCGCGAGGCGGAGAAACTCCATGACGAGCCGGTAGGTGATCCCCCAGAGGAGCGGCTTGCCGGAAACGGGGAGAGCGATGGCGGGCCGATCCATGGTTTCCCCCCGGAAAAGGACCGGCGAGACGATGTGGCGCTCGGGCGCCTGCAGCTCGGCAAGAGGGACCCAGAAGGCGTCACTCAGCTCATCACTCAGGGTGAAGGGCTCCGTAGTCGAGACAGCGTAGATGAAGCAGGAAACGAGCACCGGTAGGTGAGCGCCGGTTATGTCGGAGAGCCGGCCGAGGAACCGACCCGTGCGGAGGTCGAGGCCGATTTCCTCCCTCGTTTCTCGCTCGGCCGCTTGCTGCGGGCCTTCGTCCTCCGCCTCCACTTTCCCGCCGGGGAAGCCGATATCACCCGACCAGGGGTCGCCGGGGCGGGTCGCCCGCTCCACGAAGAGGACGTGCACCTCGCCCTGCTCCTCGCGCAGAACGAGTGCTACGGCCGAAGCGGTACGGGCGTCTGGGGGGATAAGGGTCGGCTCATGGCACGCGATGAGAAGAGAAATGTCATCGAGAGTGATCATCACGCTCCACACTATACCAGTTCACTGCGGCGAAACAAGGGAAATCACTGGGGAATACCCGCTATACGGGCGCGGGGCTAGTGGGTTGTACCCCGGGGCAGGGGAATATCTCTCCGTTCGCGGATGCTGGCAAGAAAGACATCCACGAGCTGCGGATCGAGAATGGTGCCTCTCATGCCGGCAATCATCTGCTGGGCATCATCGAGGGAGTAACTGTCGCGATAGGGGCGGTTGCTGGAGAGGGCATCGTAGATGTCGGCCACGGCGACGATGCGGGCCTCAAGGGGGATGTCCTCCCCGCTGAGACCTACAGGATAGCCGGCACCGTCGAAGCGTTCGTGGTGATAGTGGATGATGTTGCGGGCCACCTCGGAGAGATTCGCCTTGGCGGCCACATCGGCGCCCCACCGGGAGTGGTTTTTCATGGTCTCGAACTCGTCATCGCTCAGCCGGCGCGACCCGTTGAGGATGGCCTCCGAAACGCCTATTTTGCCGCAGTCGTGGAGCCAGCTCCCGTACTTGATCTCCCGCTGAGTTTCCTTGGAGAGGTCGAGGCGTTCAGCGATGAGAAGGGCGTACACCGCCACCCGGTCACAGTGCCCCTTGGTGGAGGGATCCTTGAGTTCGATGGTCTGGGCGAGGGAGCGCAGGACATCCTCGTCCTCGCGGCGCATGGCCTGGACGAGGCGGTAGCGCCGCAGCGCATCCTCCACAATGGCCATCAGTTCCTCGTCATTCCAGGGTTTGAGGATAAAACGGTAGACTTCGCTGTGGTTTATGGCGGCAAGGGCGCTGGAGAGGTCCGCGTAGGCCGACATGAGGATCTTCACCGTGTCGGGGGAGATGCTTTTCAGGCAGGAGAGAAACTCCACTCCGCCCATCCCCGGCATGATGTTGTCGGACACTACCACCGCGATCTCCTCGTGGCGCACGATCTGGAGCCCATCGATGGCATTGCTCGCGGTGAGAAGGGTGAATTCGGCTTTCTGGAACAGCCCCCGGATGACTTCGAGGGTGAAGTTGTTATCATCGACGAACAGGACGTTTTCCGACATGAGGTATCTCCCGGTGATATTACGCACTGTTAATACACCCGGAGTACGAGTCAAGTCAATACGGAAAAACGCTACATCTCAACTCTTGTCACCACTCCTTGGAGCTTGCTGGCCGGGAGTTTGTTGAATTGGACGAAGTTGGGGGTGAGTTTCTTGATCACCGAGAAGACTTTCCAGACGGGGTTGACGGTGGCGATGTCCTCGATGCCGTAGAAGATGACCTTTTCCTCGATACCGTGCTTCTTCAGGTGCCTCTCGATGTCGATCATCTCCATGTAGCCGGCCCTGATCTCGAAGGCATCGAGTCCCGGACCGAAGCCCGTTTTCAGCTCGCTCTTGAGGCCGAAGGGCTCGTCCGTCCGGGTGATGGAGATGAAGACGTTGCGCTCGTAGATGATGTTGCTCCTGATGATGCAGTGAACCACATAGGGGGGGATGACGTTCCACTCGCGGGTAAAGAAGAGGCCGGTGCCGGCGATGTTCCTCGCCTTGGCGTAGATCTGCTCGTAGGAGAGGAGGAAGGTCTCCATGTCGAGGGGACGAAGGGCCCGGTAGAGGGCGCGCTGGCCATTGGTCCACACGAGGATGGTGGCGAAGGGGACGGCCGCGAGGATGATGGACCAGTAGCCACCGTGGGGGAGGTTGTTGAGGTTGGAGAGGAGAAAGACGAAATCGACAAAGGTCACGACCGCGGCCACCGGTACCTTCCACTTCTTCGTGGTGTGGGCGAAGATCATGATCA
The DNA here is from genome assembly GCA_036518575.1 of Geobacteraceae bacterium. Taxonomy (GTDB): domain Bacteria; phylum Desulfobacterota; class Desulfuromonadia; order Geobacterales; family Geobacteraceae; genus DATDMX01. The sequence goes on from DATDMX010000251.1 coordinate 7,984, forward strand.
TCATGATGCCGGTAATGGTCATGGTGCCGGTGACGGCCAGACCGTAGGCCGCCGCGAGGTTTTCCGATTTCTGAAAGATGAGCATGATGAAAATGACGAGCACCATGAGGAACCAGTTGACCGAGCCGATGTAGATCTGGGACTTGAGATGACTCGACGTGTAGTCCACCTTCATGAGGGGCATGATGCGCGTGGTGATCCCCTGGTAGACGATGGAGAAGACCCCGCTGATGAGGGCCTGAGAGGCAATGATGGTGGCGATGATGGTGAGGATGAGGAACGGAATGTAGAGGATCGGGGCCTCCCCCTGCACCATGCCGAAGAGGACATTCTTCGCCTCGGGGTGGTGCAGGACGAAAGCACCCTGGCCCAGGTAGTTGATGACGAGAGCGACGAAGACGAAATACCAGGCGCGGATGATGGGGCGGCGGCCCAGATGGCCCATGTCCGCATAGAGCGCCTCGCCGCCGGTGGCGCAGAGGATCACCTCGGAGAGGACGAAAAAGGCCGAAAGACCGTTCTTGGCAAAGAAGCCGATGGCATAGTGGGGGCTCACCGCGGCGAGCACCGCGGGATGCGAGGCGATGGAAATGGCACCGGAAGCCGTCAAAGCCACGAACCAGAGGACCATGAGGGGACCGAAGGCCTGGGCCACCTTATCGGTCCCCTTGTACTGGAAGACGAACAGGATCACCGCGATGACCGCCGCGATGGCGATGACCGCCCCCTGGTGCAGGGTCTCCAGCCCCGGGATCAGTTCCATACCTTCCACCGCCGACAGGATACTGATGGCAGGCGTGATGACGCCGTCACCCAGGAGCAGGGAGACGCCGCAGAAGGAAAGGAAGCCTACGAAGGCGATCTGGCGGCCCGGCTTGAGGAGCCGGATCAGGATCTCCTTGAGGACGATGGTCCCCCCTTCACCCTTGCGTCCCAGGCTCATGGCGAGCCAGGCGTATTCTGCCGATACCAGGATGATCAGGGTCCAGACCACCAGGGAGAGGATGCCGAAGACATTGTCGTGGGTCGGGCGGGTGATGGCGAAGATGACGGTGAGGGTATAGATGGGGCTCGTGCCGATGTCGCCGAACACGAGTCCCATGGATTTTACGATGCCGCCCCAGAATGACGACGAGCCGTCATGTTTCATGTTTTACCCTTCCTGTGGTCCG
>DATDMX010000252.1:0-3224 GCA_036518575.1 Geobacteraceae bacterium
CACGAACCGCTCACCCATGCCCACGCCCACAGGCCCGACATTCACCACCGGCATCCCCACTGACGCTCGCGGGTGGCCCTCGGTGACTGAAATGTGAAAAAGTTATAATTGCTCGACTTCTTTGACTTTTCGGGCCCCGTACTGTTTACTTTCCTTGTGGAATGCGAGGAGACGGTCCCGTCAGCCTCGCGGTAGCGCGAAGCGGCAGGGAGGGCGCCATGGGAGAGAGACCGCCGTCGCTGGAAGAGCGTATCGAGGAGATGGGCCGGCAGCTGGAACTCCTGGCCCGCCGGGTCGAGACCCTCGAAGGGCACACCGTCGACCGTCCACCGGAAGAGGCGGCCACGCCCCTTCCTGCTGCCATCGCCGCACCCGCCCCGCCGGAGGAATACCCTCTCGGAGAGCCGGCGGATATCTCCGAAGAGGTCATCGGCTGGGCGAGCCGGGCATCGCTCCTGCAGCGCGTGGCCACCCTCTGTTTCCTCCTCGTGATTGCCCTCATCCTGCGTACCATCACCGACAACGGCCTCATCGGCACGCTGGTGGGCTCGGCCATCGGCATGGGGTATGCCACTATCCTCATGCTCGCCGGCTGGTACCAGTACCGTCGGGGAAGCCCCCTTGCCCCGGTGTTTGCCGCCTGTGGCGCCGTGCTCATGGCGCTCATCGTTGTGGAGACCCACACCCGCTTCCTCTCCCTCCCCCTTGTCCCGGCCTACCTGACGCTCATGGCAACGGGGATCGGCATGGCGGCCATCAGCTACCAGTTCACCGTCTTTCTCCCCGTCTCCGTGGGGACGCTCGGCATGTGTCTTGCCGGCGCCGCCATCGACTATCCCAATCCCTTCTTCCCCTACCTGGCTATGGTCCTTTTTACCGCTAATCTCCTCGGTTTCTATGCCGCGGGCATCAGGCGCTGCTCGTGGCTGCGCTGGATCGTGCTCGTCGTCACCCTCGTCATGCTTCAGCTCTGGGGGACGCGCGTCGGCCTGTCCCTTGCCGGACGGCTCCCGTCCACCTCCGGGCTTGCCATCCCCACGTTCTTGCCGCTGCTCGCGGTCTTCGCGCTTATGTATCCGGCTGTCGCCCTCATGGGGATCGTGCGCAGCGGCGCCGCCCGGGTGACGCGCTTCGATTTTTCCCTTCCCACGGTGAACGCCTTCTGGGCCTACCTCCTTGCCCGCTACGCGGTGCGTGCCCTGGAGGGATCGATTACTCTTCTCGGGGGGGCGGGTGTGGCCCTGGCGGTAGCGCATGGCGCCGCAGGGCTCTGGCTCGTGAAGGGGCGCAGGGTGCAGGGCGCTCACGGCACCAATTCCTTCCTCTTCGCCGCTTCGGTGCTCCTTGCCCTTGCGCTTCCCGACGCTGTCGGCTCGCCTCTCGTAGCCCTGCCGCTTCTGGCGGCAAGCGCCGTCGGGCTTGCTTTCCTCTCCGAGCGCTGGGAAAGCGGCGGCGTGCGCCTCACGTCCTACCTCCTCCAGCTCTACGCGACGGGTGTGCTCGCCGTCACGTGCGTCACCTCCAAGCCGGGCGATGTGCCGGTGGCCGCGGCGGCGGTCGCTCTGCTCCTGGGAGCGGCGAGCCTCGCCCACTACCGCTGGTGCCGCACCCATGAGCCACCAGTCGAATCCCAGGTGTTCGGCCGCTTGGACAGGAACGACCTGGGGGCCGCGGTGCTCCTCATGGGATCGCTCGTGAGCGGCTTCTTTATGCTGCGAATTCTCGACTTCCAGCTTCTGCCCGCGCTGGGGGGCGATCCGGTCACCGTGTTTCGGTGCAGCCAGTCGATCATCATCAACCTCGCGGCCATCGGGCTCATCATCACGGCTTCGGTCCTGCGCCACCGGGAGCTGCGCAATGTGGCGATCCTGGTCCTCCTCGTGGGGGGGGTGAAGGTGTTCCTCTACGACTTCATCGGCACGAAGGGGGTCCCACTTGTCCTGAGCGTTCTCTCCTTCGGCCTTGCCGCGGCGCTCCAGTCGATCATCCTCGGGCGCTGGCAGGCGGCGGCGAAACGGGAGAGCCCTGACGGGTAAATCGGTGGTCATTGCGCGTTCTTTCGTGCGGCGGGGGAAGCCTCGTCCGCTGCGGTCGATCCTGAGCTGCGGACCTTGCGGTAACCGGTTCCGGCTGCGCGGCCGAGGTCAACGTTACCCCTCCAGCACCTTTTTCCCGGCGAAAGTCCGCTCGCCGCTCAGGCTCTCCCTCCCTGCCGAGACTTCCCCCGCCTCCCGGCGGGCACTGTTTCCTTCCGGCCATGTAAACAAAAAGGGGCGCCCTGTTCGGGCGCCCCGTGTTGTTTGGTCCACTAACTGGTCAGTGATGGGAATTTTCGCTGTTGAAGAGCGGGAAGATGCGGGAGAGGACGAAGAAGATGGCGAAAGGGGTGGTCGCCACGAGGAGCGCCCCGAAGAGCCCCTCCTTGAAGGTCTCCCAGTCATTGGGCCAGATGGGGAGCCGGTACTCCATGAAGCCGGCGAAGGAGGAGGAGAAGGCCTGGCCGCCGATGACGACGTTCCAGCGCATCATGAAGACCCCCATGAGGACGAGGAGTGTTCCCGCCACGGCCCGGCGGATGGTGAGACGGGGGAGAAGAAGGAGCACGAAGGGGAGGGCGTTTCCCAGACCGTACTGGAGGACGAAGATCTTCACGAAGTCCCGGCTGTAGATGACGCTTCGCAGGATGTCCCACGACTTCACCGCCGTGTAGCCCCGGAAGATGAGGTCGAGGAGTTCGAGGGTAATGGCGAGGACGAGGAAGATGATGAGGTACTTCACCGTCATGGTCACCACGTGGAGTTCCGCGCTCTTGAGCTCCTCGGGGGAGGGAAGTTCGGGGTTACTGCGCCGGCGCCAGGCGACCAGAAGCTTCCTGATTTCCATGGTGACGACGTAGGTGACGATACACAGCGCGATCCCCGAGACCACCGCCGAGCAGATGAAGATGACCGGCATGAGGGGGGTCATCCAGAGGGCGTTCGCCTTGACGGAGCCGAAGATGAAGCCGGCGTAGCCGTGGAGAAAGCAGGCAACGGGGATGCCCACACCGGCCAGGGTCTTGACAGCCTTTTCGTCCTTTACCAGGGCGTGCTCGCTCACGTCCCACGCCCCCAAAACGAGGACACGGTAGAGGCGGTAGAGGACCCCCTCGGCGAGGGTGCGCTCGGCTTTGGCTTCGAGCATTCGGGCGGTTTCCACGAAGTAGCGCCGGTAGACGAACCAGA
>DATDMX010000253.1:0-5027 GCA_036518575.1 Geobacteraceae bacterium
GGAGCTCCGGGTCGAGGTGCTCGGCGATCCTGATCTGGCTCCGGTTGATCTGGTACTGGATCATGCTGAGCACCTGGGCCGCCTCGGCGTTCAGGTCGATTTCGGTAGCCGGGAGCTGGTCCTGGCGGGAAAAGGTGAGGAGGTTCTGGATAATGCGCTTGCAGCGCAGGCCGCAGTTGATGATGTCGTCGAGGGCCTCGGCCTTCTCGCCGAGATTTTCCTCCTTGAGCTCCCGTGCAAGCATCTGCGCCGTGCCGATGATGACGGTCATGGGGCTGTTCAACTCGTGGGCCACGCCCGCGGCCATCTCCCCCAGGGCGGCCAGCTTGGCGGAGTTGACGAGCCGGGCCTCCATCTTGGTCTTCTCGGTCACGTCCTTGACGATGATGGTCACGGCCGAAAGCTGCTTGTCCTCGCTCAGCACCGGGTAATAGGAGAGATCGAGGACGAACCCGCTCTCGGTCTGCCAGCGCTGGAACACCGGCTTCAGGGTCCGCCGCACCTCCTGGAGGGGGCAGTCCTGGCAGGGGTGGCTGCGGCCGTGGAGCCGGGCGAAGCACTTGTTGGTCGTGGCCTGGTTCCAGAAGGCGCTCATTGCGGGGGGGAGCCGGTCGTTGTGGAGGAGGACGTTGTAGTCGGTATCGACGAGGAAGATGGGGTCGGTCACCGCCTTGAAGGTCTCCTCCCATTCCTTCTTGGCGCGGGAGACCTGCTTGTAGAGGCGGGAGTTCTGGATGCTGATGGAGAGCTGGTCGGCCAGGTGCTGAACGAAGCTCACGTCCGCCTCGCCGTAGGCCGCCTCCGCACCGCTCGCCACGACAAGGGCGCCGATCACCTCATCGCGCTTGAACATGGGGGCGATGGCGAGCGACCGAAGCGACACCGGGTAGCGCGGGTTGATCCGGATGTGATTGAGCTCCTCGGCCGGGAGATTGAAGATGCCCGCCTTCTTGGCGCGGATGACCTTCATGGAGGGGGAGTGAGCAGGAAAGTCGTCGATCTCGCAGAAGTCGCGCGGCATGAGCGCCTTGAGGGCAAGCCGGCCATCCCGGAACGTCACGAGCCCCAGGAAGTCGCAGGGGAGTGTCTGGGGGAGCTTCGTGAAGGCCCGCTCGATGATGTCGGGGACCGACATGTCGATGTTGATGTCGCGGGCAAGCTGGTGGAGGATCTCCAGGCGGCTGTTCTGCTTGAGCACGTCCTGGTTGCGCTTCTTGAGCTCCACGTAGTAGTTGAGCTTGGAGGAATCGACCCCGGTCAGCTGTTCGAGCAGTTTTTCCCTGTTTTTCAAGATAGCTTTCCTCTTTTCGGCCTTCAGCCAATCCAACCGCGTTCGGATTTAGGGAAGATTTGGTTCGGCCGAGTGAGGGCACCCGCAGGCGTAGCAGCGCTACGTCGAGGAGTACCCGAGTGAGGCCGGGCCGAAGATTCCCTGAAGCCGGACGCGGCTACAGTGCCTTGCGGAAGATGGCTTCGATGTCGGCGATATTTGCATTGCGCGGATTCGTCACGAGACACGCATCCTTCAACGCATTGCGGGCAAGGAGCGGAATATGCTCGGGCCTGAGACCGATGTCGCCCAGCCCCTTGGCAAGCCCGATGTCGGCGATGAGCCGCTTCACCGCGTCGATGGAGCGGGCGGCAGCAGAGGCAGTATCCAACCCCGCCACGTCCTCCCCCATGGCGATGGCGATCTCCCCGAACCGCTCGGGGCAAGCCGGCAGGTTGAACTCCATGACGTGGGGGAGGATGGAGGCATTGGTCTCGCCGTGGTGCTGGTCGATCAGGCCGTCCACCTGGTGGGTCATGGCATGGGTGGCGCCGAGGATAGCGTTGGAGAAGGCAAGCCCCGCCGTGAGCGCCGCCATGGCCATGTTGGTGTTGGCCTCCATGTCGCCCCGGTCGGCAAAGGCCTGGCGCATGTTGCGCGAGATGAGCTGGATCGCCTTGAGGGCGTGAATGTCGGTGAGGGGTGTCGCGGCCAACGACACGTACGACTCGATGCCGTGGGTGAGGGCGTCGAGGCCGGTGGCGGCGGCGAGCTTCGCGTCCTTGGTCTTGAGGAGTTCGGGGTCGACGATGGCGATGTCGGGGACGAGGGACTTGGAGATGATGGACATCTTGAGCTTTCGCACCGTGTCCACGATGATGGCGAACTGGCTCACCTCGGAGCCGGCCCCGGCGGTGCTCGGCACGATCACCATGGGAGGGAGGGGGTGGGTGATCTTGTTGATCCCTTCGTAATCGTGGAGCTCGCCGCCATTGGTGGCAAGGGTGGCAATGGCCTTGGCCACGTCGGTGGGGCTCCCCCCGCCGACGGCCACGATGCCGTCGCACCCCGATTTCTCATAGCGCACCACCCCCTCGGACACCTCGAAGTCCTTGGGATTGGTGGAAAGGGCCGAGAAGATCTCCGTCTCCAGCCCCACGGCGCGCAGATAGTGGACCGCCTCCTCCACCCACCCGGCGTTGATGACCCCCTCGTCGCTCACGAGAAAGACCTTGGACACGCCGATACGCACGACACTTTCGCCGATCTGGCTCATCGACCCCCGGCCGAAGATGATCTCCGGGGCCACGAACTTGCTGATATTCACACTGCCTCCTTGTGCGGACATGCCGGGGCCGTGAGTAGCCCGCAGCATGTTCTATAGTAGAGCAGTGGAAAGAAAAAAGATACTCTTTTATGGCATACGTGTATCAGAATGGAGCAGAAAAGGGGAGGATCGGGTCAGCGCCGCAGACCGGCCCTTCAGGTGCGCGGGGTCGGAGCAGTTTTGCGGTCAGCCGTTTTCAGCCATGGCCGTGGCGGGGCAATACCCCAGCTTGGTGGAGATCTCATCGGCGGCCTTGCGCGCCCGGGGGAGGAGCTCGTCGTTGATGCGCCCCCGGCTGAAGCGCATGGTGGGGCCCGAGATGCAGATGGCTCCCACCGCGTTGCCCGAGTAGTCGCGAATCGCTACGGCAATCCCCCTCACCCCCGCGTCCAGCTCTTCGTCCTCGATGGCATACCCCTGCACGGCCACCGTTTCCAGTTGCCTGGCGAGCTCGGGCCGGCTCGTGATGGACTTGGGCGCGTGACGGCGTAGCGCTTTGGGGGGAAGATAGCGCTGGAGGAGATTTTCGGGGAGGGCGGCGAGGAAGAGCTTCCCGGCCGCTGTGCAGTGGAGGGGGAGCATGATGCCCACCCGCGGCACGACCCGCACCGGCTGGGACGACTCGCTGGCGTCGAGATAGACCGTGTGCTCCCCCCGCATGACGGCGAGGTAGCAGGTCTCGTTGCACTCCAGGGCGAGCGTTTCCAGGACCTGCCGCGACTGGCGCTGCAGCCCCAGCTGCTTGAGGACCGCCTGGCCGAGTTCCAGGTTCTTGAGACCGAGCCGGTAGTTGTGGGTGGAGACGTTCTGCTCGATGAAATTGCGCGACTCCAGGGTGGCGAGGAGACGAAACACGTTGTTCTTGTGGAGTTTCAGCCGCTTGCTGAGCTCGGTGACTCCCAGCTCATCCACGTTGCTGTGGAACTGCTCGAGGATATCGAGGGCGTGGAGAACGGTCTTGATGAGGTAGTTGGTCTTTTCCATGGTTGTCGTGCTCGTACTTTCGATGACAAAATTTCGCTGTTAACCGCGCCCGGATTTAGAACAGATTTGATCTGGCCGATTGAGTGCATCCGCAGACGTAGCAGCGCTACGTCGAGGAGTGTGCGAGTGAGGCCGGGTCAAAGATGGTCTGAAGGCGGGCGTGGAAGCCGCCGCGTTCAGGGGAGATGGATCAGCTCGCAACTGCGGCACGTGCCGTAGCGCGCCGGGGGTATGACGATGTTGATCGTCAGGCAGCCCTTGCACTGCCAGAATTCGTAGCCGCTCGCGTCGCGGCCGGCCAGCTCACCGAAGAGCCAGCAATAGTAGGCGTCCCAGTCGTATTCCGGGGGTTGAGAGGCTCTTTCCACGAGTTGTTCCAGCAGCATGGTCCCTCCCGGCTTTCACCCCCGTCTGCGCTCTTGCTCAAAAGGAGGGGGCAGGATCAACAGGATGAAAGGCTTGTGGTGGAATAGATACCTTCAAAGTATACCCTGTTTATCCGGCGCGTCCCTGTCTCACCCCCGAACGATTACCGCGAGCCGCACCGTCCCTTCGGGGGGAAAGGCGTCGCCTTCCCTCAGGCGCTCCGGGGAAAGGGGTGCGGCGTCGAGGATGACGGCCTCGCACCCCGCCCAGAACGACTCGTCCCGCTCCCGCAAAAAGGCCGCCGCCTGGGGGGCGCCGAGCGTCACACCGCGCTCGAGAAAACCCGGCCCGAGCTCGGGGAGAAGGAGATTGAAGAGCTTGAGGCGCACCGAACCGCGCCGGTCGCTTCCACCCTCTTCGGTTTCGTGGTGGGTCATGGCGCCGCGCATGGCGGCGTAGAAGCCGCCGCGCCGCATGGTCGCCCCCACGAGACCCGGCATGGCGCCCGAAAGGGCGACGGCCGCGCCGTCCCGGACCACCGCCGTGGCCACGTCGTCGATGGCCCGGCCGTTGAGAAAGATCGTGGTGATGCGTGTCGCCACGTAGTCGCGGGGCAGGCTCCACTGCTCCACGAGGAGCTTTTCCAGGGAGCACCCCACGTACGCGGTGAGGGTAACCCCCTGTTGGAGGAGCAGGAAGAACTCGCCGAGCCGGTCGGCCTTCATGGTCAGCACGAGGCTGGTATGCGGGAGTTCGTCCACGGTGGCGCCCTTTCCTACCCCCCGCCGATGGGGGGAAACATGGCAACCCGGTCGTTGTCTGCCAGCACCCTGTCTTCCTGCTCGTGGCGGTGATTCACCATGCAGAGAAGGGGGATGGCGGGATTGATCCCGAGGATGGTTCGCAGCCCCAGAATGGTCAGCGGTTCGGCGACCTCCAGATAAAAATCGCTCTGGCCGACGCAGGTAAGGTCAGGGTTGCTGCACGTCAGCCCGGCAAAGAGTTTGATGTTGAGTTTCATACTGCACCCCTTACGGGAAGGCGGGGCGAAAGCCCCGCCTGGTTCTGAATGCTACCGTC
>DATDMX010000254.1:0-2398 GCA_036518575.1 Geobacteraceae bacterium
TAGTCGGTGGTCTGGGTAAAGACCATCCGTCCCCAGTAGTAGGCGCCGATGGAAGGTGAGTTATACCCCCCCTCCTGGCGGGACAGACCGAAGAAGCCCGGAATAACGAAGGTGGCCAGTTCCTCGGGGGGAAGCGACCAGGACATGGCCTCGTCGACGTTGAACCACCCGCCGCCCTGGACAGCGGCACTCTGGCTGCGGCCGGCGCCACGGGTCGTGTCCCGCGACCAGTCGGCTACGGGCAAGAGGGATATGGCAACGGTGGAAAGAAAGAAAAACATGGTCGCCAGGTTGAGAACGAGGAGGCGGCCGAAGGTCTTCCCCTTTTCCGCCCTTTCCCCGCGCAGGATGGTGAGGGACCGGAAGATGCCGTACACGCCGATGCCGAGGCAGGTATAGTAGGCGATCTGCCAGTGCATGTTGAAAAACTGCAGGGCGAGCACCACTCCGGTGGCGAGGAAAAAGATCACGCGCCGCGCCTGGAATCCCCGTTCGAAGAAATAGAAGGCCCACGGAGCAAAGCTTATGGTGGCAATCTTCTGGACGTGACCGGCATTGATGAGAGAAGCGTTTTCCGGGGCCACCGCGAAAATGAGTCCCCCGAGAAATGCCGCCGGTCGGCTGCAGCCCACGGCGCGGCAACAGAGGTAGGCACCGGCCGCTCCGAAGAAAAGGTGAAAGACGATGAACCAGGCAATGTTGGCCGGCTGGGGCACGAGCCAGAAAATGAGGGTGCGGTAGAAAAGGAAATTGAGCGGCAGGTTCGCTCCGCCGTCGGTGGTACCGCTGTTGATAAACTGGTTCCAATCGGGATGGAGAGAGATGGCGAAAAGGTTTCGAAGCCCCATTTCCTTGAAGCCTTTGACCATCCAGTAAAATTCGGCCGTTATGTCGGGGGCACGGATGATTTTGTCGGTGAAGAGAATCTTGGCGAAAAGGAGTATGAGCACAGCCAAAAGTGCGCCAAGAAAAAGGAAATCCTTCCTGCGTTCGGTCATCAAGCTGCTCCGCCGCTTATCGGGAAACGGTCGTGGGATGGGAAAAAAGAAAAATCAGATAATTTAGCCATAATTTCGTTCAATTTGCACGCACAAATTAGCCTTGCGGCGACTCTCCCGGCGTACTGCTAGCCAAAAGACGCAGATAGAACTCCTCCAGCGCGGCGGCATACTGCGGCCAGGCAAAGTGCTCGCGCAGGCGCCGTCTCCCCCCCTCCCCCAACTGGCGGCGCCTTTCGGGGTAGGAGAGAAGCTCCACGGCCCGCTCGGCCATCTCTTCCCAGTCGTCGGGGTCGCACAACACTCCCGACTCGCCGTTTCTCACGTACTCCGCCAGCTGTCCCACGTTGTCGGCCACGACGGCTACCCCGGCGCGCATAATTTCGGTGAGTTTTGCCGGGCACTTGGAGCGGTTGATGAGGGTGTCGGCAAAGGGATAGATGGCCACGTCGGCGGCAGCGAGGTAATCGGGGATCGTGGCGGGCTCGAGCCAGCCGCCGAGAACGAGGGCGTCGGCAAACCCCTCCTTCCGGGCTGCGACGAGAAGTAACGACTCCTCGTCGTTTCGCCCCTTGCCCACGACGAGAAAGCGGACTGCCGGGAAGCGCTCGTGGATCCGGGCGAAGAGGAAATGGAGCTTCTCCTGGCTAAACTCGAAAAACCGCGTGTAGAGGAGGAGGACCGGCTCGTCAGCGCCGATCCCAAGCTTCTCCCGCACCCCGGCACCGTCACCAGACGGGGCGGGAGTCACACAGTTGGGAAGGTAGAGTACGTTGTCGGGGGAGAACCCCGTCCCCCAGATTTTGGTCTGCAGGGTACGGCTCGCCACGGTCACCCCTGCGGCCCGGGGCGGAAGCCATTCCTCCTGGAAGCCGAATACCAGGCGCTCCGCCGGCGAATAGGAATGGAGCGCATTCATCCCCCCTTTCCCTTCCCAGTCGTCACAGTCGACGAAGAGGGGGGGAAGCCGCACGCCTATGCGGCGAAGCACGGTCTGGAGAATGGCGGCAAGCCCGCCGTACCCCTTGGGCTTGAACAGGTGGACGAGGTCGGGGCGCTCCGCCATCGCCCGGGCGAACATCCGCCAGGCAAGGAGGGGAGCCGCCAGAGGGCCGTGGAGGGGGCCGAGAGCGATGTTCACGATCTTGACTCCGCCAACCGTCTCCACCCGGCCCGAATCCTCGGGATTGGTGTAGGGGGGGGCGACGATGACGGTTTCATGGCCGCGGGCCTGAAGCTCCACGGCAAGAGGCAGCATGCGCGCCACGAGCGTCCCCTTGGGACGGATACCGAAGGGTGCGAGAAAGACGATTTTCATGCGCATATCACCGAAGCCATGTCAGTCTGCCCTCTCCATCAACCTAATTTCCCCATCTTCCCCTGCCGGTAGTCGCTCCACC
>DATDMX010000255.1:0-3895 GCA_036518575.1 Geobacteraceae bacterium
ATCGACGGGGAAGGGGAGGGAACGAACACCGAGGACACCATCTGGAGCTGCACCACGTGCGGGGCATGCCTCGAGGCGTGCCCGGTCCTCATCGAGCAGATGCCGAAGATCGTCAAGATGCGGCGCCACCTCGTGCAGATGGAGGCGAAGTTCCCCGAGGAACTCTTGAACCTCTTCGAGAACATGGAACAGCGAAGTAACCCCTGGGGGATAGCCCCAAGCGAGCGGACCAAGTGGTGCGGCACCCTCGAGGTGAAGCCCTTCGATGCGGCCACATGCGAGTACCTCTTTTATGTCGGGTGCGCGGGGACCTTCGACGCGCGCCAGAAACACGTGACCGTGGCCCTGGCCACCATCCTCAATGCCGCCGGCGTCTCCTGGGGGATTCTCGGTAAGGACGAGAAGTGCTGCGGCGACAGCTTACGCCGTCTTGGCAACGAATTCGTGTTCGAGAAGATGGCCAGGGACAACGTGAAGCTCTTCCAGGACAAGGGGGTCAAGAAAGTAATCGTCCAGTGCCCCCACTGCTTCACGACCCTCAAGAACGACTACCGTCAGTACGGGCTGGAGCTCGAAGTAGTGCACCACAGCCAGCTCATCGAAGAGCTCCTGGCCCAGGGAAAACTCAAGCTCGACCATAACGTGACGGAGCTTGGGAATATCGTCTTCCACGACTCGTGCTACCTCGGCCGCCACAACGACGTGTACGAGGCCCCGAGAAGCGTCATCCGCTCGGCCACAGGCGCGGCACCGACGGAACTCGAAAGAAACCGGGATAATGCCTTCTGCTGCGGCGCCGGGGGCGGGCGGATGTGGATGGAAGAGCACCTGGGCACACGCATCAACCTGAACCGGGTAGAGGAGGCGCTGGCCGCCCAGGCGAACACGGTGTGCGTCAGCTGTCCCTACTGCCTCACCATGTTCGAGGACGGGTTGAAAGACAAGCAGGCGGGTGACACGAAAGTGCGCGACATCGCCGAGGTGGTGGCCGAGGGAATGCGGAAGCTTAGCTAGCTCCTGGAAAGACGCACATGACAAAGGCCGGACCTGATGGGGTCCGGCCTTTTTTTATGTCGTTGCAGCTTGCGGCGAATAAGGGCCTTCAATGAGGTTGCCTCTATCCCATGCGCCCTATAAGTCCCATGAGTCCCAAATTTTTTTTGATCTGCCTAAACTTTCACGCGTTTCGTGATAAAATAATTAGAATTTGGCAACAAAAAGATGCAACGGCAGACGGTTTTCACGTCCAAGTGTACGCGAGGTGATGATGACCTCTATCTGCGCATGGTGCAAGAATGAGCTGACCCAGGAAGAAGGGGAGACGAGTGTGTTGCCGTTCTTCGGCATGTGCGGTAACTGCCGCGAGATGTTCTTCCCCCGCACGGGAGCGCCGAAATTCCGCCGGGCGCTCGACAGGCTGGACGTGCCCGTGCTTGCCATGGATGACGACACGAAGATCGTCATCGCCAACGACGCCGCCTGCCATCTTTTCGGCAAGGAGCGTGAGGAGATCGAACGAAAACGAAGCGGTGATCTCTTTGCCTGCACCAATACCTGGCTTCCGGGCGGCTGTGGCAAAGCTCCAGGTTGCACCAACTGCGGGCTTCGCGAGGTGGTGAAGGATACGTACACGACCGGCAAGGGCCACGAGTCCGTTCACGCCACCGTGACGTGCGGCAGCCCTGGCCGGAGCCACAAGCTGGAGCTCCTGCTTTCCACCATGAAGGCGGGTGAACTGGTGGTCGTAAAGATGGTCCCGATTTGAAGCGGTGGATGCCGTCGCTTGGCGTGATTACGACGGCGGAGGTGGGGTACGGAAGAGAAGCGACGAGAGGAAACTCCCGTCGCTTCTCTTTTTTTGTTGTGAATACCCGGCCCGACCTCCTTCCGTGGTACTTGGGACTCTCATGATATAAGTAAGCGCTGGCGGTTGCATGTTGTCACAATATTGATACACTCAATTCACATCCTTTTTTGGTCACATTCGTGACCACTCTACTCCTCACGGCTGTTAAGTCCGCTCTGGTCATCGAGTCGTTTTCGGCTTCAACCAACAAGCAAGAGGTGAATCATGGTACGACGCAATGTTATGCAACTCGTGTATCTGCTGGTGATGTTCGCGGTCATCCCCTGGGGAGCGACCCCCGCCCAGGCGGGCCCCGGGGGGGGTACGTACTATGCGAACAGCCCGGCAGGCGGGCTGTCGGGAACAGCGCTCCGCAAATTCGTAGACAAGCTCGCCGGTGTGGGGCTTCCGGGGTGCACGCAAAGCAGCCCGCCGGGAGCGGGTAGCTGCAACGAGAATAACCTCGGCAACTACATCCCGGTGGCGTCGCCTATAACGGGTCGGCCCGGTGTCCCGGCCGACGGCGACTACTACGAGATCGGTCTCGTCGAGTACAGCGAGAAGATGCACTCCGACCTCCCGAAGAAGACGAGGCTGCGCGGGTACCGGGATTTGAGCCCTGCTTTCACCAACATGTCGACCCAGTACCTCGGGCCGCTGATCATCGCCAAGAAGGACCGCCCGGTGCGCGTCAAGTTCACGAACATGCTTTCCACCGGCACTGCGGGCAAGCTCTTCATCCCGGTCGACACGACCATTATGGGAGCGGGCCCGGGTCCCTATGCCGACCTGGCGGGAACGACCACATGTTCCACGACCATGATGAGCCCCTATTCCAACACCCAGACCGTCAACGAGAACTGTCCGACGAACATTCAGTACACCCAGAATCGCGCCACCCTGCACCTGCATGGCGGTAATTCCCCCTGGATTAGCGACGGCACCCCGCATCAGTGGATAACGCCGGCCGGGGAGACTTCTGTTCCCCTGGCGATGCGCAAAGGGGTGGGGGTCAACAACGTTCCCGACATGTGGTTTGACGCGGCCGGCAACTCGGTCGCTGCCGGCACGGCGGGGGCAACGAACAACCCCGGCGACGGTTCGATGACGTTTTTCTGGACCAACCAGCAAAGCAATCGGCTCATGTTCTATCACGATCACTCCTACGGCATCACCCGCCTGAATGTCTACGCCGGCGAGGCGGCAGGGTATCTGCTGACCGACCTGGTGGAGGAGGATCTGATCAACAGGGGCGTCCTGCCGAATATCTGTCCAGGCGGTGCAACGGCGGTGTGTGAATATCGCTATGGCATTCCCCTCATTATCCAGGACAAGACCTTCGTTCCCAAGAACATAGCCACTCAGGACGCGAAGTGGACCAATCCCTCATGGGGGGTCTACGGCGATCTCTGGTTCCCGCACGTCTACGAGCCCAACCAGGACCCCACAAGCCCGGCCGGGGCCAACCCCTTCGGTCGTTGGGACTACGGCCCCTGGTTCTGGCCCCCGGTGTCCCTCGACCCGTCAAAGAGCACCCTCCCCGAGGTGTCCACCACGCCGGAGGCGTTTATGGACACCATGGTCGTGAACGGTACCGCCTATCCCTTCCTGACCGTCGAGCCCAAGGCTTACCGGTTCCGCATTCTGAACGCCTCCAACGACCGCATGCTCAACCTGAGCCTCTTCATCGCCGACCCCAACGACCCGCTCGGCACCGAGGTCAAGATGGTGGCAGCAGCCCCGTCGCCCACCTTCCCGGTCGGGCCGTTTCCGACGGAGGCCGTCTGGCCGACGGACGGCAGGGCCGGCGGCGTCCCCGACCCCGCCACCAGGGGGCCGAATATCATCCAGATCGGCACCGAAAGCGGCTTCCTGCCCACTCCGGTGGTCCATCCGAACCAGCCGGTCAACTACGACTACAACCGGCGCAGCATCACGGTCCTGAATATCCTGGAGAAGAACCTGTTCCTCGGCTCAGCGGAACGGGCCGACGTCATCATCGATTTCTCGGACCCGAGGTTCATCGGCAAGAACATCATTCTCTATAAC